>SCUP01000388.1 GCA_004297665.1 Nitrosarchaeum sp.
TTGGGGAATTGTTAAACATCGTTGGAATTTCTATTAGAAAACATACTAAATTTGGTTGGATTTTTGGTAGGACTTGCAATAGGAATAATGTCAATGAGGGGATTTAGAAATACAGGCAGCCCCACATTATTTAGATTAACAGTTGCATTTTTTTCAATCAGTATCGGGTTTTTTGTGATATGGGCAGGATATATGATAGAAGATTTTGTAATAAAATCAGGCAACATAGAAAGATGGATTCAAACATTAGGAATTGTCATTCAAACAATAGGATATTTCTTCATAGCATTTTCACATAGCATTAAATCATTTTTTCCAAGATCAAGATATTTCAGAGCAATTGGAATTTTTCCGTTATTCTTAGTATCTTCGGTACAAATAGAACACATCTTTAGATCTGTTTCATTTATTTTATTGGCTTATGGAGCAATTGAAACAATATTATCATATTTTGAAAACAAAAACAAAGGAGCCATATCTGTAGCAGCCGGATTGGCATTATTAGCACTAGGAGAATTTTTAGGTTGGTATTCATTTGTATTTCCAGAATCTATATTATATTCAGTTTCTATGTCTATCAAAATTGGAGGCTTGATTGCATTGTTTATTCCAATAAGCAAAATTCCTTTAACTAAGATAAAATTTGATGATGATTTAGAGTAATTTAGTTGCTAGGCTCAAATTAATTACAAAATCTAAATTTGTCAAATTCTTTTATCTTTTTAGTATATTGCAAAATATCAACTCACTCTCATAGAAATTGTGAAATTAACGTATACAGAGAATAGACATGGTTGAATATAGAACACACATGAAAATTATTGGAGACATATTGTCTACTACGCGTGATGACCTCCAAGATGAACAAGGTGCTACAGTAACTTATCTGATTAGAAAAGCTAACATTTCACATTCTAGAATTTCTAGAATTTTGAAGACACTAGTATCTCAAGGATTATTAGAACAAGTAGATGCACAAGGTTCAAACAAATATAGAATTAGTCAATCAGGACGAGAATTTCTTCAAGCATACTATACATTCACAACATTTGCAGATAATTTTGGTCTAACAATCTAGTCTTCTGTTTCTTCAAATTCATCTAAATCATCATCAAAATCATCTTGAAAATCTGTATCTTCATACTCAGATGACGGTGTAGACATGTTCTATGAACGGAAATTTTTATTCGTTAAAAAACTTATTCAAATGTAAATGAATAATTAAAGAAAAGAATACGAATAAGGTAATTGAAATCAAAGTGTAATAAAGAAAATATTGCAAAAGCAAG
>SCUP01000389.1 GCA_004297665.1 Nitrosarchaeum sp.
TCAATATCATGTGCGTTTTTTGCATCCAAAATAATTATCCATTCATGCTCTAAAACAGACATGTAAAATCCAATAATTTTCAAAATATTGAATTTTTTCATGTTGGATTTAATTTTAGTTTCCATAGCAAGGAAAATTTTTCGGCTGGTACTGTTATTTAGTGGACATGATTCTGGGCTATGAATTGCAAAGACTCCAAATAACATACAATGGAAAGAAATTTTGTTATTTTTAAACCATATCATGAGATGTTTGTTTTTAAAATGATTTTTTTGTAAAACAATCTACGGTGTGATCATTTACCATGCCAACTGCTTGCATGAAAGCATAACAAATCGTAGGACCAACAAAATTAAATTCACGATTTCTTAGATCTTTACTCATTTTTTCAGAAATACGAGTAGATGCCGGTAAATCAGATAGTTTTTTGAAATTATTTATTATTGGCTTATGATTTACAAAACTCCAGACATATTTGTCAAATGAGCCAAATTCCTTTTGAATTTTCAAAAAATGTTTCGCATTATTGATTGCCGAGTGAATCTTTAATCTGTTTCTAATTATTTCTTGATTATCTAGTAATTTTTCTACATGTTTTGAAGTGTATTTTGAAACCTTGATAGGATCAAAATTAGAAAATGCTTTTCTATATCCTTCTCGCCTCTTAAGAATTGTAGACCAAGACAATCCAGCTTGTGCCCCTTCCAATATTAGGAATTCAAATAATTTTGCATCATCATGCTGTGGTATTCCCCATTCGTTATCATGATATTCTATGTTAAGATCATCTTTTGCCCAGATGCATCTAGTTTTCATATTAAGACTAGTCAATTTAACATAAAATAATAGTTACTAGATTGTGAATCAAATATGAAAATGAATCAGCAACTACTTCAAATTAATAGAAACTTTATAATTTGTTTTATTGTTTCAGCCTCACTTTCGGCAGTTGTTGCTCAATCATTATCAGAGTATGAAAATCAGATTACAACTACAATCACCATTGGTATAGGATATGGAATTTATTTTGGAATTTTCTCAGTTTTATTTTATTTGGATAATAAAAACAGATACAGGCAAATGAAATCAAGTTTAATTAGAAAAGAACTATT
>SCUP01000315.1 GCA_004297665.1 Nitrosarchaeum sp.
TTGTTTGCGGCATACATTGAGGTTACAGCAGTAATCACTAGTAAAACAACAATTCGTGGTTTGGATATTTCCATTATTTCCTTAAAGCCCAATCTCACTCTATGCAAATCAGAAGCCATTTAATTTATTCGACGTTGATGATCCGTGTTATTTCAAAAGGAATAAGTATCTCAGTCCTAACAGCTAGCTTGAATGAGTAATTGGGACCTCATGATGCCAGGCATGGGATTAACAGCTATAGGTTTAGCCGGTGTAACAATATCTTATGCAGGAATAGCTCATACATTTGTCGATGGAATGCATGCACTGACAGGCCTGACTATGTTTGTTGGGCTGATCTTTCTATCAACAGGTATCTTAGATGGAGGCATATCAACTAGCAACAGAGCCAAAGCAACCACACTTGTAATAATATCAATTGCATTAGGATTTGGAACATTTGCATTAACAATGAATTCATCAAATTATACAATTACTCTAGCAGGATTATTAATGGCGATTGCATTTCCATCAATAATCATAGCATATCTTGCAATGAAGATGCCACAATATGCTAAACCAGTAGGAGTAATTGTGGGATTAGCAAGTGCGACAGGAATTATCATGTGGTTTGCATTTGGATTAGTCAGTCCAGATACTTACATGATTAATGAGCCAATAGCAGAAGTGCCAGAAATAGTACAACCAACAGGTCCGATATTTGCAATTACAATTTTAGAGAATTCTGCCATACAAGGAAATCCAGATTATGAACCAGATGTGGCACATGTTCCAAAAGGACACATCATAGAATGGACAAATGCAGATACAGTAGCGCATACTGTAACTAGCTCCGTTGACTTTGGAGACACATTTAATTCAAATATGATCAATGCTGGTGAAAAATTCACACTTGATACCAGCAAACTAACATCTAGTGAATACGAATACATGTGTGTGGTGCATCCTTGGATGACAGCGACATTAATCATAGAAGAACCAAAAGAGGATGTCAAAGTAGCAATTCCACAAGGGGCAGGAATTCAACAAATTGGACAAGTCTATTTTGATCCAGAAGTAATTCAAATTCCAGTTGGGACTACAGTGATTTGGGAAAACGCAGATAATGCAATGCATACAGTAACTTCAGGTAATCCACAAGAAGGAGCAAACGGATTATTTGACTCAGAAATGATTGCTGCAGGCGATTCATTCAAGTTCACATTTAATTCTCCAGGAAAAGAGGATTATTTTTGCATGGTTCATCCTTGGATGATAGGATCTGTTGAAATACAATAGACTTGCAAAAAATCATCATATCAGAATCTCAAAAAAAAATCCTTTCAGAACATGCAGATAATGAAAAACCAAATGAATCATGTGCCATATTATTTGGCATAGTAGATGATCAAAAAACCATAGTAAAAGAGATATTTCTCACAAAAAACATAGATGAATCTCCAGTTAATTTTACAATTTCAAATGAACAATTAATCAAATGCTACAAAACTGCAGAAGAGAAAAAGATGGAAGTTGTGGGTATTTTCCATTCACATCCAAATTCCGAGGCATATCCGTCAAACACAGATAAGAAATTCATGTACAGCAATCCAGTTGTATGGGTAATTTATTCAGGAATATCAAATGAATTCAAAGCATATGTGCTTGAATCAAATGTTTTAGAAATTTTAATTGAAACATAAGGATCTTTGAATTAAATATCCCTTTTTTTAAATAGAGTTATGGAAATTCACGTATACGACACATATGTCAAAGCCAAAGATGGTCATACCATGCACTTTGATGTAATTACTGGTGAAAAAAACCACGATAAAGCCCTAGTATATGGCAAAGAGTGGCTAAAATCAGTCGGCGAGGCAAACGCAACAATGACAACTAATGAATGTCAATTCTGTCATTCACAAGGTGCACCAGAGCCTGTTGAACGGGCAATTAAGGAAAAAGGTTATTTCATCCAAAAGATGGAAGGCTGTCCTTAAACATCTTTTTTCCTTTTTTAATTATTTTGATCTATATTTTTTAGGTCAATCATTTTCTTTAAAGTATGACAGAACAAAAGTATTCAAAGTGGACAGTGGAAGGAGATAAAAAAACAAAATGGATTTGCGGTTGTTTTCAAACAGCAGATGATTATTTTAAATTCTGTAAAAAACACAATGATATTTTGAAAAAAGCGATTCAAACACAGATTGATGAATTGGATTTGACTCTAGTAATAGAAGACTAGAGTGCAAGTAATGCTACAAATGCAGATACAAAGACAATTGCAATTGTGTTTAGTAGTTTGATTACAGTGTTTAATGCAGGACCTGCTGTATCTTTGTAAGGATCACCGATGATATCACCGACAACTGCTACTTTGTGTAATTCAGTTCCTTTGTTTCCTTGCATCTCAACTAGTTTCTTTGCATTATCCCATGCACCACCAGTGTTTGCCAGGTGGTATGCTAGTGGAATTCCAGTAACTACTGCGCCCATCAACAAACCAGCTACAGCAGTTGGTCCTAAGAGAATACCCAATACAATAGGAGATACAATGGCAATGACTGCAGGTTTCCAAAGTTCCTTAATTGATGCAGCAGTTGCAATATCTACACATTTGGCATAATCAGGTTTTGATGTTCCTGCAAGAATTCCAGAGTCAGATTTGAATTGTCGTCTTACTTCGTCTACCATTTTTCCTGCAGCACGAGATACACCGTTGATAAGTTGTCCAGTAATAATAAATGGAATCAAACCACCAACTAATAGTCCTACAATAATAGTTACATTGGTCAAACTATAATTCAAATCCAAAATTCCTGCAAAGATATGTGAGGCTTCAAATTGGAATGCCTGTATCATGGCAAGTGCAGCTAGTCCAGCACTGGCAATGGCAAATCCTTTGGTTACTGCTTTAGTGGTGTTTCCTACAGCATCGATTTCATCAGTGACTTTTCTATTTTCTTCACCCATTCCAGTCATCTCTACAATTCCACCTGCATTGTCTGCAATTGGTCCAAATGCATCAATACTAAGAACAATTCCTGCAAGACTAAGCATAGCCATTGCAGTTAATGAAGTTCCAAATATTCCATACAATATTGGGTCTGTACCTTCAGGTGCAGCATTTGAAGCAATACTAAATGAGACAATAATTGCAATAATTAATGCAATCATAAATGGTCCAGTTGATTGCATTCCTTTGATAATTCCCATTAATGTAAGTGATGCATATCCCCATTTTGCAGATTCAACAATATCTTGAACTGGTTTGTATTTGTAATTTGTATATCTATCAGTAATCTTTTGAATTACTGGTACTAGAATCACACCGATTACTGTTGTTCCAAATAATGCATAAGCTATTGCTGTTTGTCCAAGGAAATAATATGTAAATATAAAATTCAAAATAATTGCAATTGTAGCAGAAACATAAAATGACACATTCAGTGGCTTCATAACATCAGTGATATTTTTAGAGCGAACAATGACAATGCCAATAATTGATGCAATCATTCCAGATGTTCCAATTAAAATTGGATACATGAAAATTTCTGGAGCACCAATAAGTGCAGCGATAAGTAAGGAAGCTAGTATAGTAACAATATAAGACTCGTAAACGTCAGAACCCATTCCTGCAGCATCACCTACATTATCACCTACATTATCTGCAATTGTTGCAGGATTTCTAGGGTCATCTTCAGGAATATTAGATTCTACTTTTCCTACCAAGTCTGCACCCATATCTGCAGCCTTTGTGAAAATTCCGCCGCCAATTCTTATGAATAATGCAATTAGACTTGCGCCAATGCCAACACCGGCAATTGTGATTGGATCAGGATAAACCATGTAAAGTCCGGTAATTGCCAATAGTGCCATTGCTGGAACTGCCAGTCCAACTGTTGCTCCACCCCTAAATGCCATGGCAAATGTCTTGCCTAGTCCACTACCACTTAGATGAGCAGCTCTTACTGCTGCCTTGACAGTAATTTTTAATGAGATTAATCCTGCAACTGCAGAAAGTGTTGCGCCTACTGCAAATGCCAATCCGTTTGAAAATCCTATAAAGAATCCGATAATGACTGAAAGTGCGATTGCTATTGGAATTATAATTTTCATCTCTCTTCTAAGAAATGCTGCAGCGCCGACTTTGACTGCATTTGAGATCTCCATCATCTCTTTAGTGCCAGAAGGCTGTTTTGTAATCCAACTAACTATGCCTAGAGCAACTATGAAAGAAGCAATGCCAGCCCCAATAGGCAAAATTTGTTGTACATCCATGCTATAATTGGCTTGCCTGAGGTTTGGAAATATAAATCAATGAGGGGAATTTATTTTCTTTTTTGATATGGCAAAAATGATTTTCCATGAAGTCCTTGTCTTACCAGTTTGTTGAATCGTTTACCATGTGCAAGATATGGAAATCTCATGTGAATTAATTCATGAACCAGAGTATTTTCCAAAGTCTTTTCATCAGGAATTTTTCGGATATTAATGAAAACCAAATTATGTTGCAAATATGAAACACCATAGTACTTGTAAGCAGATGTTCTTCTGCCTTCAGTCATTTCTTTTGGCATATCTAATACTTCTTTGGTAGTTAGCAGAATTTTAGGCTCAGATATAGAAAAGCGGTTAGAGTAAATACCAATTTTTTCTAATATTTGTAATTTTAATTCAGGATCTAACTTCACAGTCATTTGTCATATAATCTACGTTTATTCTAAAATGTCAATTCTTGTATGAGAATTGGTGTATTTTGTTTTGTGTGTTTAGATGTTTTACTAATTCATTGAATGAGACATTTCAGTTACGCTAACAGTGCCTTTCATCCAAGGATGCAATGTGCAAAGATAATCATATTGACCTGGTTTTTCAAATGTGTATTGCCAGGTTCCTCCTGCTTGTATGAATTCTGAATCAAATGTTTTCTTAGTATCAGTGACAGTATGAATTACTGCATCATTGTTTGTCCAAGTTACCGCAGTTCCAGGATTGATTTCAATTGATGCTGGGAGATATGAATCTGTAACGTCAGGATTCCAAGAATTTTCTACAATAGACACATTATTTGTTTGAATTTTTTTAGCATCGATAATAGTTGATTCACCTAAATTATCATATGTAATAATTTTTGGATGCTCCAATAATTTTATCAAGTCTTCTTGCCATTGTATCATGGAATAACTTCCCTTGTTGTTACTTGGGGTTTGTTTTTCTAAAAGCAAAGAATCATCTTCGAGCACTTCAATTACGGCCATAGAACCACGTTCCTCTTGTATTCCATGTGCATGAACAAAGTATGTTCCAGGTTCATCCCATTTTACTTCAAATATTGCAGTGTCACCATTTGCAATTAGATGTGTTTGGGCAAAATATGGTTCATTCCATAAAATTCCTGACGGGTATACTTTGGCGATTGTACTATGTATATGAAATGGTGAAGGTAAGACAGTGCCAATTCCAATGACATAGAATCTAACTAATTCTCCTTTTACAACTTGGATTGGATTATCATCCATGTATTGATTAGCGTATCCGTTAAGTGGGTAATATTTTGTAAAATATTCCATTGTATTGTTTGGATCAAATTCACTTAGTGTAAAGAAATATTCTCGAGCAGGGTCCATTGGACGTATTGCAGGATCTATTATCATGGCACCAAACATTCCCATTCTAACATGCTCAGAAGTCGGAAATGCATGACAATGATACATAAACAGTCCTGATTCTTGAGCTACAAAATGATAAGTGTATTCTTCACCTGGCATTACTTGCGGAAATACTCCATCGTTTGCAGAATCGTGAGTGCCATGAAAGTGAATGGTGTGAGAATATGGTGTTTTATTTACAAATTTGACTGTAACATCGTCACCTTCTGTAAATCTCAAAGTTGGTGCCGGAACTGTTCCGTTGTATGTCCACACTTTTGCAGATACACCTTTGGAGACTTCAATTTCGGCATCCTGGGCAATTAAAGTGTAAAAGAGTTTTTGTGGATTTTGATTTTTAAATTTTGGAAAAACATCAGATGAGACAGCATTGCTAGTTTGAATATCTGGAGATTGCATAAATGCGACAAAGGCAACACTAAATCCAATAATTACTCCTACAACAATATACAAACTGCTAGTTTGTTTCATAAAGATATTTTCAAACCGATTCTAGTATGTAATAAACCCCCAACATCATTATCAGGAATTAAAGATATACCATTGTAGGAAAAAATTCAGCATTAGATGTTATGTGAATTAATAGGGTCAGAATATTTTGTAGTGTAATCACAAATCATACAGCCACCGTCTCATCATACCCCGATTATTCCATTAAATCAAGTAATCGTTGTGTTTTATTTCTAATTTCTGGAGTTATCTTGACTATAACTAATCCTTCGTTTGGCTGACCATACAGAACTACTGAATTTTCAGGAGCATGAATACACACTGGAATTACTAGAAGATCTTCTTCGCCTATAACAGTTAGTCTTACAGGTGTTTTTGAAACAAATGCTTTTTTGATTGCATCTATACTTTGAGGAGTTATCTCAGCTGCTGGATTGTTGCAGACAAGTTCGGTGTATGTGTTGTCATTTTTTGGGGATTCACGCTTTACTCTTTTTTCTTGATTATCAATAATTTGCAATGAAGGAATCAGATCAAAAGCAATCATTTTTTCAGTTGTTCTATCACCAACTGTAATTAAATACGAATTTTTTGGTAGATATTTTTGTATGTTTGATTTGTTTGCCTGATTTTCAGGAATCAAATTACCCATCGGAATTTTCAGCCGATCTCTAAGGGAATCAGGTAATTTCACAGGAATCGCTTAGCTTGTAGGTATTGATTCATTTGTACTTTCAGATTTCATTTCTTCTTGCATTTTTGCAGCAAGAATACTGCATTGTGCTGCAATATTTTTTGCACTTGTTCTAAATGCATTGGCACTTGGAGAATCAGGATTTGTAATCATGATTGGCTTGCCTAAATCAGAGCCAGACATAATTCCAGAATTTAATGGAATCTCACCCAGAAATGGAATTTTAAATTGATCACTAATTTTTTTTGCACCACCATCACCAAAGATATAGTGTTTGTCATTACAAGTAGGACAGATAAAATGACTCATGTTTTCTATAACACCTATTATTGGAACATTTAATTTTTCAAACATTCCAATTGCTTTTACAGCAACATTACTTGCTACATCTTGTGGAGTTGTAACTACCAAAATTCCAGTAATAGGAATTGTTTGTGCAAGAGTTAATGGAATATCACCAGTTCCTGGAGGAAGATCTACTATAAGATAATCCAAGTCAGACCAATTAGTATCAACTAAAAATTGTTTCAAGATTCCAGAAATAATTGGACCTCTGTAAATTGCTGCTTGATGTGATTGTTCGGCAAAAAAACCAAATGAAACTACTTGCAATCCATGAGATTTTGCAGGTTGTAGTTTGTTATTTTCTACTTCCATGTAAGCACTTTTCATTCCAAGCATTAGAGGAATACTAGGACCATAGATATCTGCATCAAGTAAACCGACTTTGGCTCCAGTTTGCGATAATGCCAAAGCTAAATTCAGAGATACTGTAGATTTTCCAACGCCACCTTTGCCACTTGCAACACCAATAATATTTTTGACAGTTGCCATTGCAGAATCTGCATCAAGGGAGCGACCTTCCATCACTTTTGCAGTTACTTTCATATCAAAATTTTTGAGTTCTTTTAGTTCGCCAATTGCTTTTCGTACATCATCTTCAATTTCTACATTAAAGGGACATGCCGGAGTAGTAAGCTCCAAAGTAAATTTCAAATTTCCATCATTAAGCTCAAGGTCTTTGATCATTCCCATCGATACAATATCTTTTTTCAAATCAGGATCAATTACGGTGCTTAGTTTTTCAAGAACTTGATCGACTCCAACCATTGGGTCAAAAAGTCATTTTACTTTATTTAAACATAGGTCAGGCAGTTAAAAAACAGCAATTATTTGAAAAACATACAAAATATTACTCAAATTAAGCGTAAATTATCCAAAGATTCATAAATTCAAAATCAAGAAAATATCACAGTTGTTTTCTATATCTACCCTACTTGATGTTGTTAGAATTCCACCAAGCATGTTTGGAACATCAATAAAAAAGGCAGCAACAAACATTCTCAAAGACAAGTATGAGAGCATGATTAATGCAGAATTAGGATACATCATTATGATTTTAGATGCCAAAGTCGACGAGATGGGAAAGATGATTGCCGGAGATGGCGGGACATTTCACAAAGTTGAATTTGAAGCATTGACATTTTATCCAAAACTCCAAGAAATTGTTCAAGGAGAAATTGTAGACATTACAGACTTTGGTGCATTTGTAAGAATAGGTCCAACTGATGCACTACTACATTTATCACAAGTCATGGATGACTATCTAAAGAGCGATGTAAAATCTGGAATGATTTTAGCTAATCAAAGTGGCAGAACACTAAAAGTTGGTTCAACACTCAGAGCAAGAATTACAGCAGTGTCATTAGGTAAAGCTGCTGCAATGGGAAAAATTGGAATCACATGCAGACAGCCATTTTTAGGTGCAGATGATTGGATTGCAGAAGAGATCAAAAAATCTGGCGGCGGCTCGGCAGATTCAAAAGAAGCTAAAGTAGAGGCAAGTTAAATGGCACGAGAGATGGCTTGTAGAAAATGCAAGTTTGTAACTACAGGAAAAGTGTGTCCAGTTTGTAAATCATC
>SCUP01000316.1 GCA_004297665.1 Nitrosarchaeum sp.
TTTGCTATTGTTACAATTCAAATGATGTTAGTTAATGGAAAAACTAGAGAAATAGGTGTAATGAGATCAATAGGTGCAACAAGAAAAGACATTTTAATTATTTTTATTTTTCAAGGAATGATAATTGGTGCAATTGGTGCTGGAGTTGGAACCGCAGCAGGGTTAGGCTATACCTTTTACGCAAAGGAAACAAAAATGTCATTTAATAACAGCCTCCCACTAGAAGTGAGCTACAACTGGGAAAAAATTATTCAGACTGCCGTATTATCATTTATTTTAGCAATAATTGCTTCACTATACCCATCGTATAGAGCAACTAAACTATTACCAGTGGAGGCAATGAGAACTGTCTAAAGTACTTGAAATTAGTAATTTGAGCAAAATTTACGGAACAGATGAAAATAAGATAAAAGCATTAGATAATGTCTCATTTTCAATTGAAAAAGGAGAATTTGTATTAATTGTAGGCAGCTCTGGTTCCGGAAAATCTACTTTACTTAACATGATAGGACTATTAGATCGTCCAACAACTGGTAAGGTCTTCATTGATGGAACAGATACAACAAATCTAACAGATGATAAAATCTCATCATTTCGAAACAAAAAATTAGGATTCATCTTTCAATTCTCAAATCTCTTAACTGATCTGACTGTTCTTGAAAATGTATTATTGCCAAGAGAAATTGCAGGAACTAATGATTCTGCAGAAAAAAATGCTATAGAATTACTAACAGCAGTTGGATTAGCTGATCAAATTAACAAAAGAGCAAATAAAATTTCAGGTGGACAAGCACAAAGAGCAGCAATTGCTAGAGGATTGATAAATAATCCTTCGATTGTTTTAGCTGATGAACCAACAGGAAATCTTGACTCTGTAACTGCAGAAATAATTGTTCAATTGATGAAATCAATGGCAAAAAAACTAAATCAAACATTTATTGTTGTTACCCACGACCAACATCAATTTGGAGATGTTGATAGGGTGATTACAATTAAAGATGGAAAAGCATTTGAAGGAAATTTACCGTCTGAGATGGGGGTTTTAACATGATAAATTATAAAATTCTATTTTCATTAATGATGTTATTTCTTATTCCATCAATTATTGATAATTCATTTGCTCAAATAAAATCAGGCGGTTTTGGTCAGTCTCCATTTGAAAGAGAATTTGGAGATGTCAAATTACTTGATGCCTATTTTGGAACTATTGATGAGAAAATTGAGATTGATCCTGGCGATGAAAATGTACCATTTACAGTAGTATTTGCAAATGTAGGAACCCAAGATATAACTGGAATCAAAGGACAACTATCGCTTCCTATTGGATTTTCCTCAGCAGATGGCCCTGGTTCGCTAGTAATTGCTGATAGTGATTCTAATTCTTTGGCAGGTGATAATTTCCATCTAACATTTTATGTTAATATTGATAAAAATATTAGAATTCAACAATATCCAGGTACTGTTAAAGTAGATTATTCTAGATTAAGAGAATCTGGAGTAAGAACTGCTTTTTCTGATTTTAACTTCAAAATTACTGGAGATAGTATAATCAATGTTAAAGCATTAGATCCATTTCTTACATCTTTGAAATCAAATAACGTGGTAATTGAGATTTCAAATGATGGAACTGCACCAATCTCCAGTGTAGATATTGTGGCTACAAATACTCAAACAGAACTTGCATCAACTTCTTCATCAACTACCAATGTAGAAAATGTGGTAATTTTAGAATCTAATTGGGATGTTGGAAATATCGAACCTAAATCTTCTAGATATCTCACCGCTACAGTATATGTTCCGGAAACTCTCAAAGAAGACACTTTACGAATTCCATTATCTATTAGATACTATAATGCACATGGTGATCTGCAAATTATCTCTAAAATTGTCGATTTTTACATTAGGGGT
>SCUP01000317.1 GCA_004297665.1 Nitrosarchaeum sp.
TCACGGAGTTTGTCGGTTACACCTGGTGACTCTTGTCGAGCCCAAGTCTTATCGAAGTTTGGCATGTCAGGTGATTTAGAAATTAGCTCATAATGAATAGAGTGAATTTAGATAAACTTTGGAGTGAATTTAGCTAACAAACTAAATTCTAGATAAAAATTCAATTAATCATGGTAAAGATTGCAGTTTTTGATTCCGGATTAGGCTCCTTATCAATAATTAAGGCAATACAAAAGATTTGTAAATCAGAGATTATCTATTTTGCAGACCAGAAAAATTTTCCATATGGAAAAAAATCAAAAAAACAATTAGAGATAATCATAAAACAAACAATAAATCTGTTAGATGAAAATTTTTCCCCAGATGTTATAGTAATGGCATCAAATACTCCAAGTTTAATGGTAAAAATTATAAACAGAAAAGTAATTGGAGTGAATCCACCAGTAAAAGAAGCTATGATGCTTTCTAAAACAAAAAATATTGCAATACTTGCAACAAATGCTGCAATTAAAAGTAAAAGTTTATCAAGTTATATAAAAAAATTTAATTTTTCAAAAGATAAAAAAATTCACAAAATAAATTCGTTTGTGTTAATAGATCTTGTAGAATCAAATAAATTCATTACAGATAAAGTCTACTGCAAAAAAATTATTAAAAAAATTCTTGGAGATATCTTTTCAGATAAGATAGATGTAGCTACTTTATCAAGTACACATTTATCATTTTTAAAATCATTGTTAAGTGCAGAATTTCCTCATGTAAAGTTTATTGATCCTGCAGATATTGTAGCACGTAAAGTTCTTGCAAATATTAAAAAAAATAAATCAAAGAAAAATACGATTAAAATCTTTACATCTGGAAATGTAAAATTATTTCAAAAGAATTTACACAAATTGGGAATAAAAAACAAAGTGAATTTCTTATCTACTTGACTTTTGCCTTTCTGTACCCATGACTAAATTTCTTATCATATAGTTTTGAATATTCATAAGTTTTTGGATCAATAACATCGCTAATAATTACAATTGCAGTTCGTGTTATTTTTTCAGCTCTGACTTTTTTTACGATATCATCTAGTGTGCCTTTGATGATTTTTTGATCATCCCAGCTTGCTCTATACACTACAGCAACAGGTGTAGATTTTTTGTATCCACCTGCAACTGCTTCTTTTACAATATTAGAAAGTAAATGAATACTAAGATAGAAAATCAAAGTTGCTTTGTGTTTTGCAAGCTCTGAAATTTTCTCTCTCTTTGGTACTTTGGTTCTAGATTCTGCTCGAGTTACAATGATGGTCTGAGTTACACCTGGAAGTGTAAGTTGAATTCCTAGTGCGGCAGCTGAGGCTAAAAATGCAGTAATTCCAGGAACAACTATGGATTCAATTCCTTTTTTTTCAAGATTGTCTATTTGTTCTTTGATTGCTCCATAAATTGACGGATCACCGTCATGCAATCTGACAACTAGCTTGTCACTTTTTGCGTTTTTGTAAAGTAGATCAAAGATTTCTTCTCTGACCAAACCAGATGCGTCGTATAGTTCACCTTTTTTGCATAATTTTAGAATTGGAAGTGGAATTAGAGAGCCTGAGTAAACTACAATGTCTGCTTTTTGAATTAATTTTTTTGCTTTGATTGTAATTAGTTCAGGATCGCCTGGACCGCATCCAACAAAATAAACTCTAGACACGCTTTACCACCAAGATTGAAAAATATTTTGTAGTTAGTGTTCCGTCATTTACTTCCCCTAGTGTAAGTTTTCTAATAATTTCATTTTCTGTTCCAAGATCTTGTCCAATTGCAAAAATAGAATCATCAGGAAATCCAGATTCTTTTAGCAAGTCAATTACTTTATCAAAATATCTGCCGTCTTTTAAAAAAACCATTGTATCAGAATGTTTTGCAATTTCTTTTACTGTACTCAAATCATAACATGATGGAATTATTGCAACTTTTTCTGCACCTTCTGCAATGCTTATACCGACTTTGGCTGCAAAAGTAAACATGGAAACAATTCCTGGAATTACACTAATTTTAATTTCCGGATGATTTAGTTGTATGTCTTTATGCATGTAAATCCAAGTGCTGTACAAATATGGATCACCTATTGTAAGATAGACAACATTTTTTCCTGTTAAAACTTTTTCCGCCATAATCTTTGCGTTTTTTTTCCATGTTGCTTCAAGAATGTCTTTGTCTTTGGTCATTGGAAAGATCAATTTTATTATTTCTTGATTTTTTGATTTATCAATTAGGGAAGATACAATAGAGAATGCGATGCTTGGTTTGTCTATATCTGCAGTAGGGCACATTATGGTATCGGCATCTTGAATTGCCTTTGCAGCCTTTACTGTAAGCAATTCAGGATCACCAGGACCTACTCCTATTCCGATTAATTCAGGCATGAAAAATATGGTTTTATTCCCAATTAAAAATCTAGATTAGATCTTTGTTGCAGAAATTATTGTGACTGGATTTCGAGCAAGCATCATGGTACCTGTTGAGGTCTTTCTGCTCTTAGAGATGGTCACTTGAGTGATATCTACTGAGTCAAATTGTAATTTATCAAGGGTTTGCAAGACAGAGTATAAAGTCTCAATTAATATAATTCCAATTACAATTCTTCCTCCAGATTTGAGTTTATTTTGGCATAGCTTGACAATTTCTTCAGTGTCGCCTCCAGTTCCTCCAATAAATATGGCATCAGCTAAATCAAGTTCTGAGATCTTTTCTTTGGCATTGCCAAGAATTACAGAAATATTTGTTAATCCAAATTTTTCAATATTTTTTTTTGTCAATTCAATTGCATTAGGGTCATAGTCTACTGCAATTACTTTGCCTGATTCAACTTGAATTGCAGCCTCAATTGATATTGAGCCGCTTCCACATCCAATATCATATACCGTATATCCTGAACAAAGTCTTGCTTTACTAATTTGAATAACTCGTACCTCTTCTTTTGTTATTGGTACGTTCTCAGAACGCTCAAAAGCATCATCGGGAATTCCAGGTGTTTTATAATTCCACATAAACCAACATTTGTTATGATATTGGGGAAGGAATACCAGTTGAGACAGTACCAGCATGTACTATAGTATATGTTAGAATCCAAACAAACAAGTACAGGAAAATATAACTTCCTATTCCTTGTGTTACAATCTTTTTTCTATCAGATGATGGTAATTGCATCTTCATTGATTTTGCAATGAATATAGTTACGATGAATATAATTATCATAAATACAATTGATGCCCATCTTCTCTCTTCTCCCTGAATATCTTCAAAGATAAAAGTTGCAAGAGTACCGGCAATTACTGCAAAACCAACCCTTAACCAAAACAGCCTGTCTAATTTTTTGTCTTTTTCACTTTTTCCTGCTTGAGTTTCTATAGGTTCTGGAGATTCAGAATTATTTGATTCTGTATCTGGAATTTCATTATTTTCCTCTTTAATTGACTCTTTTTTAGAGTCTTTAGGATCAGGTGTAGGTTCAGATTTCTTTTTTTTGAATTTTGCCAAGTAAATTTCTAGGTTGACTCCACTTTGCCTTGTTTAAAATCTTTGGTCGCAAAACGAGCATAAAATAGAGTAAGAGTATAATTTCGGATACAGGATAGATTGTTGTGACTCTTGCAGGAATAGAACTCTGTTATTTAGTGAATCAAATTTCAGAGACGGCACAAGACTACTATGTAAGTAACATCTATGGTGTGACAAAAGACAGCATATTATTCAAACTTCATCATACTGAAAAACCAGATATCTTTATGATGATATCCACATCTGGTGTTTGGTTAACATCTGTAAAAATTGAGCAAATGGAGCCAAACAGATTACTAAAAAGATTACGAAGTGATCTGTTACGATTAAAACTAAAAAAAATAGA
>SCUP01000318.1 GCA_004297665.1 Nitrosarchaeum sp.
CCTGCCATCTTTAAGCCAAATTCTACATTATCTTGTACTTTTAACCAAGGGAATAACGCACCCTCTTGAAAGACTATGATTCTTTCAGGACCAGTAGTTGTGACTGGTTTTCCATCAAAGAGAATTTCACCTTCGTCTGGAGTTTCCAAACCTGCAACAATTCGTAAAAAAGTAGATTTGCCACATCCAGACGGTCCCACTAAGCAAACAAATTCACCATCTTCGATTTGCAGATTCACACCACCCAAAGCCGTGAGGCGGTGACTGTCATGTTTGAAATACTTTACAATGTTTTTAGCCTCAAGTTTTGTCATTTACTAAAACCTCCTGTAATTGGGAATTTGAAGTTATGTCAAAGAAAATTCCATCTAAATTATATCCATGCCTTCCTAAATAACCAAGTGAATCTGCTCTTTTAGCAAATGTGTGAACAGAACTAACAATGGGATCAGATGTAATTTCTAAATTAGATAACGATTCATCAACTAATTTATCAGGGAGTGATTTGCCAGTTTCTTTTTTCATGAATTGAATAAAAATTATTCTAGTCTGTTCAGGATTAGAATTTATCCAGTCTACTGTTTGCTTGTGTGCTTCAAGCCATTTGTTTATTATTTCAGGATTTTGTTTTACATATTCTTCTCTAGCAATTAGCAACACAGATGCAAATCTATTGTCAGGCCAAAGTTCTTCTTCATTAAATAATCTTTTACCATCTAATTGTTGTACCAATATTGTAGCAGTTGGTTCAGGAACCCACGCGGCATCAATATCGCCTTTTGCAAACAGTGTGTAAATATCAGGATTTGAGATATTCAAAACAATAACAGAACCACCTTTTTCAGCTGGTTTTAATCCGTTCTCAGAAAGATAGGTTCTCAATGAAATATCTTGTGTGTTTCCGATTTGTGGTGCTGCAATTCTTTTTCCTTCAAAATCAGCAACAGACTCAATTTTAGAACTAGGATGAACAATAAAACTAGCACCACCACTTGCAGCACCAGATAAAATTTTTATATTGTGATCTTCAGATTTTAGAAATCCGTTAATTGCAGGTCCAGGACCAACATATGCAATATCAATGGAACCAGCAAAAATGGATTCTATTACCTGAGGGCCCGCATCAAATAATATTGGTTCAATTACAGTATTGTTTCCAATTTGATTTTCAAATGTTCCTTTTTCTATTCCAATAATTGGAACTGCGTGGTTTATGTTGGGAAAATATGCTACCCTGATCTTGTTTTCATGCGTAGTTTCATCAGAATTTACTATAATTCCTACAATGAGTAACGATGTTGCACCAACAATTCCTGCAAAAATAACAGACCATATTTTCATAAAACAGCGTTATATTTCGGCTGTTAAATAATCATCGAATTTTAGCTCAAGCTAGTTAGATGAAATACAGAAGATAATTTTGATTTTCAGCGTATCACAAAAGATAAATTCCAAAATACGACGGGAAAATGTGTTTTATGACTGAAAGAGGAATTCTTGCATTTTCTGGAGGATTAGACACCTCAGTAGTAGTAAAATATCTTCAAGAAGAATACGACATGGATGTCATAACAGTAACTGTAGATGTAGGTCAAGGCGATGATCAGAAAAAAATCGAAGCCAAAGCAAAAAAGCTTGGAGTAATAAAACATTACAACATAGATGCAAGAAAGGAAT
>SCUP01000319.1 GCA_004297665.1 Nitrosarchaeum sp.
ATTAAAATCAAAACCTCTTGTTGTTGCAGGTTGTCTTCCAAAAGCTGAGAAGAGCATAGTAGAAAAAATTACAGAGAAAGCCAGTTTGCTAGGACCAAACTCATTGGGAAAGACATTGCATGTAATAGACTCTACATTAAGAGGAATAAGATATGTAGCGCTAGAAGACTCGGATTTATCAAAAGTAGGATTACCAAAAGTAAGATTAAACCCAGTTGTAGGAATTGTAGAGATAGCCAGTGGATGCATGAGTGAATGTACTTTTTGTCAGACTAAATTATCAAAAGGCGATCTTACGAGTTACAGAATAGGAGACATTGTAAGACAAGTTGAAACTGAAATTAGTGAGGGATGCAAAGAAATTTGGCTGACATCTACAGATAATGGGTGTTATGGATTTGATATCAATACAGATTTACCAACTTTAGTAAAAGCAGTATCTGAAATTCCGCAAGATTTCATGATACGTGTAGGCATGATGAACCCAATGTATATGCCAAGAATAAAAGAAGAACTGATAAAATCTTATGATAGTGATAAAGTCTACAAATTTCTCCACATACCAGTACAAAGCGGCAGTGACAGAGTCCTAAAGGATATGAAAAGAGGACATACAGTAAAAACAGTTAGAGAAGTTATAAAAAAAGCCAGGGAGCGATTTACAAACTTTACAATATCAACAGATGTCATAGTAGGCTTTCCATCAGAGACCAAGAAAGATTTTGAGAAAACAGTTGAATTCATAAATGAAATACGCCCAGACATGGTGAATCTTTCAAAATACAGTGCAAGACCAGGCACCGAAGCTGCGGAGTGGGACCAAATAGAGGCATCGGAAGTAAAAAGTAGAAGTAAAGTCATCTTTGATCTA
Source organism: Nitrosarchaeum sp. (assembly GCA_004297665.1). Taxonomy (GTDB): domain Archaea; phylum Thermoproteota; class Nitrososphaeria; order Nitrososphaerales; family Nitrosopumilaceae; genus Nitrosarchaeum. Next base: position 872 of record SCUP01000319.1, read on the forward strand.
ATAAACAAAATATCATTAGAAAACAACCAGAAATGGATCGGATGGAAGGGCAAAGTTTTGTTTGATGAAGAAACAAATGAAGGCATCAAAGGAAGAAACTTTGCATACAAACCGGTAGTTGTAAAAGAAGAAATTAAGATCGGACAAACACGCATAGTCGAAATCGTAGATGCAACTACGCGTAGTATTTTAGGAAAGATCGCAAGCTAAATTTTTTAGATCGGAAATTTGATTAAAATAACGTAAGAAGGTTTTTTATCCAAATTAGAGAATAACATTTGAAATGAGTTTTCAAGTAAAAGAACCAATCTTAGTTATTGGTTTAGGTGGGGCAGGCTCAAAATTAGCAATACAGGCTAAAGATACACTAAACTCAGATTGTCTAATAATTAGCAATGAGCAAAAAGACATTCATTCAGGCTGCAGTTCAATCAAGGTCTCAACTGATTCAGTCATTAATCCATCAGTTCAATTAATCAGAGGCTCAGCATACAAAGTTGCAGACCAGATAAAGGCAAAGATTTCAAAGTATTCTACAATTGTACTCATAACAAATCTGGCAGGAAAAACAGGTGCTGCAATATCACCAGTAGTTTCAGAAATTTGCAAAGAATCAGACAAAGGACTTGTTTCATTTGCCATAATGCCATTCAAATATGAAAAAGATAGAATTTTCAATTCAGGGATTTCACTAAAAAGAGTAAAAGCAAATTCAGAGTGCACTATTGTATTAGATAATGATTCACTTTTAGAAAGTAATCCAGACTTGAGCCCAAAGACATGTTATGACATTGCAAATAATGCCATAATGCACGTAATTGGCTCCCTAAGATCTTCAGAAATACCAAATCAAACAAATATTCTAACTACAAGTAAAGATGGACAAAATTTAGAAGAAGCATTGAGAGATTCACTCAAAATGCTCTATGAAAATGCACCACCAAATGCAGTAAAACGTTCAATGCTTTATGTAGTTGGAGAAAATAATATTCCAGTTGGAGTTATCAATTCAATTACAAGTCTAACCAGCGGAATACTAAGTGAAAGCAGTACTCAGGTAGATTTGGCATCATCTTCTAAAGAATCTAAAATAGTGATGTTATCTTCAATTCAAGGAATGACAAAATTTGAAAAATATGATCCACTTGGAATGATTCCACAAGAGGACACATTAGACTGGTCACATCCAGACTGTAGTATTGACTATAAACTGGATCTATACCAATTAGAATAAAATAATTTTATAATAATTTTTTAATAAGAATAGAATTTTCTATTTAGATTTTTTCTTTACTTCTTTAGCTGGTGTTTCTTTCTTTACTTTTTTAGCTGGTGTTTCTTTCTTTACTTCTTTAGCTGGTGTTTCTTTCTTTACTTCTTTAGCTGGTGTTTCTTTCTTTACTTCTTTAGCTGGTGTTTCTTTCTTTACTTCTTTAGCTGGTGT
>SCUP01000320.1 GCA_004297665.1 Nitrosarchaeum sp.
TTACTGGCATTTGATCCTAAAGTGACAGCAACATCAATTAAAGATGAATATGATTTTTACAGACCATTTGGAAAAGAAACACCAATTGTACATGGTCAGTACTCTAATCTTTTGTATATGATTCAGGTTAGAAAAGCACTAGAAATTTACAAGAAAAAAGCTCTTTCATCAGGATTAATGAAGTTAGAACCAGGTGAAACAATCTTAGACCATATGGATTATCTTAACATGCACTTACCATACAGCAACATGGGCAAAAAGGCTCTTGCGTATCTTGTAAGACATGAATGGCGCCAACTTCCAAGATGGAAAAAAATAATACAAGAAATTGGCATACCAGAACCAGTGCCAAAGGATCCACGTGGAACAATTGAGTCAGTGTTGGGAGACGAAGAATTCATGGCAAAAGACCACGAATTTACAAAATTATTTACAAAGACAATAGAGTTTCAAGAAGTATATGAAGCAAAACTTGCAAGTTCATTAATTGCATCAAAGATGATTGGAAATCTATACACAGCGTCATTATATCTTGGATTTAGAAGCTGCCTTGAGTTTGAGTATCAAAAGGGAATTGATTTGAATGGAAAGCGTGTGGGATTTGGCTCATATGGAAGTGGAAGTAGTGCCATGGTTTTTAGTGGTACAATTCAACCTCAATACGAAGAAATTGTAAAAAATATGAATTTAGAAGCAGAACTTGCTCCAAGAAGGAAACTTACACTGCAAGAATACGAAACATTACACGAAAATAAGCTCTCGCCAGAAGAACCAATGCTTCATACAAAAAGAGAATTTGTATTAGTGGATATCAATACCACTGTTGAATCAAGAGGCGAAAGACGATACATATTCAACGAATAATGCAAAAAGAATCAAACCCAATCAAAGACTTTCTATTTGATTACATAAAATCAGAAAAAAGAATTCAAGAGCTAACATTACAGGCAAAATTTACTGAAATAATTGATGATGTTTTAGAAAATTGTTATGATAAAGTAATTTCGATGGGAGAAAAAGAAGAGAGTTTAGGAATTTTAGCTACAGGATTGCTACACTATATTTTAACAAACGCACTAGTGTCTAGTCAAAGAAAAATAGACTATAATGGGATACAAATAGATATTATCATACCAGATTTAAAAACACTGGAAATCGATCCAAAAAAAACTCTGATAATATGCATACCAAAAACTATTGACAAAACAATCATAAAACAAAAACTGGAACAACTGCAAAAAATCCAACCCATTAAAGACAATATTTGGCTGATAACTACAAAGAAATTAGATTTTCAAACCAAAATATATGTTATTGAAAAGAAAAATGAGTCATTTTCAAAAATAATTTACGATATTGGACAATTTGTAAATGTTCAAGGTCAAAATAAATTCAAAATATTACGTATTTAAAAATTAACTTGTCAGAGATTTAAAATCAATATTTTTTTTGAAAACACGATAAAGTGATGTATTACTCATGTCATCAATAAATGGTATTGAGCCCAATACTGGTATGTTTGTCAAATTCTCTAAATCTCGTTTTAGTTCTTTTACATTATATCCATTAGTATCAAAATTATTAATCACTATTCCCTTAATTGGAATTTTGTATTTTTCACACATCTTACAAGTCATTACAGTATGATTGATAGTTCCAACTTTTGTTCTGGTGACAATTATTGCAGGTAATTTCATATCTTTGATCAAGTTAGTTACAAAGTAATCTTGAAGAATAGGAGTCATAATACCGCCCATTCCTTCAACTAGTATCATTGAATGTAGTTTTGATAGTTTTTTGAATTGGTTTAAAGCAAGTTTAATGTTTGGTTTTATTTTTAAATTTTTTAGTGCAGTATAAGGCGATACAGCAATTGGAAAAAATTGTGGATTTAGTAATATTTCAGGATCATTTACTTGTGCGGCCTTTGCTAAAATTTCAACATCTTCGGATTTGAATCCAGTTTTTTGCGCAGTTCCTGCAGCAAAAGGTTTCATCACTCCTACATCAATACCCATCTTTCGAAGAGTGACTGCAAGACCAGCTACAACGTATGTTTTTCCTACATCAGTATCAGTTCCTGTGATAAATATGGAATTCAACAATAAGTCATTAGAATATTTTATTGATTAATCTTTCACTTATCTAGATATACACATTTCTTGTTAGATCTCAGAAATATAATGAAATACAACAATAAACAGAAATCAGACAACTAATTTGTGGTTTTAATCAATATTTTATTGTAAAGTATTATTTTTGTGACTAAAGTATCTATACATGGGTATGTATCCTAGGGAAACTAACTATAATCATGCAAGAAAAAACACTGGCATTATTGAAACAGGACATTCTTACGTATTGGGCAGATTTGGAAAAGGGAGATTTTGAAAATAAGGATTTCTTAAAAGAGCTTAATGCGTGTATTGGGTATTACAATGAGTATAAGCGTGGACAAGTAATAAAAGCAACAGAAAAATGAAGACAGAAATATGTTTTGATTGTTACAGAATAATGGAAAAAAGAGAAGAGAACAAAGAGGATAATTACAGAGTATTTTGGATTTGTGAATCATGTGGTAAGAGAAAATACAATGAACATGATCAATTAAAGATAAACTAACCCGTGATTATATCGTTGATTTCTTAATATACTTGGTTTAACATATAGTAATTATGAAATATTGTCATGATTGTTTAACTCCAATTAATCGTAATTCACCAGAGGAATACTGTAGTTTCTGTAAGAGAGATAGAGATAACAAAAAAATTATCAATCCTTCAACATAATTTCTTTCTAAAAATAGAATCATATGAAATAGTATTTCAAGTATGTTTTCATCATAAAAGAAACAACTTGAAAATATAGTTTAACAATATATCTAACTAACGACAATAACAATATATGAAAAATAGGAGTTCAGATAGTGATGCAAATAAAGAATTTCATCATAGACCAACCATACATGCAAGTAAAACAACCGCAGGAAAGTTACCAAATGTGGAACTGTATGATAATGATGCATTAAATGAACAAAAAAACAAAAAACCATCAGAGATATCAAAGCACATGAGCTTGATGTTTCCTTGGGATTTGTATGCCAAGATTGTAGAATATTCAAACAAAAGTGGAATAACAATTACAGACATAACGATTACAGCATTAAAGCAATATTTACTTGAAAAAACAACTCAAAATCAAGAAATGGAAAAATTAAAAGAAAAAATAGGTGTAGAAAAAGATCATTCTGGAGAAGATGAATTTAACAATTTAGAGAAAACAATAAAAAATATAGTTCAAGAAGATTCTAAAATATAGATTTTGATTTCTTAAATTCATATAAAAAATTCAAAATAAAACTAGTCAAATTAGTGTCATTGCTTTAATCATTATTTTTGAGATCATGGGTTCCAATGACAATCACAATTACAACCTTTTGTACATTTCATTCTTTTACAGTCTGAACAAATTTTTTGTCTCCCAGATATAGCCATATTCACAATTATACTAGTACATTCAACCTAATTAAACACGATATAGAATTTCAGATGCACGTTGTACTATTATAATATGGTTTTTTATATTTAGGTTTTTTATATTTAGGTTTTTTATAGAATAATCAAAACAAATCTAATGGAACTAATTTGATGCAACAATAAAACCATTAGCATCAAGGATGTTGCCACAAATCTGACATTCCCAATTAACGTTGGGATTTATTTGATCAACATTTGTAGTCTTTGAAGCATTACAGACTTTACATCGCATTGCCATTATTTCATACTCCATGAATTTACAATACTAGTCATAAGCCATTAAATTTTTTTCTTCAAGCATGCTATGAATTTGATGTACAGAGCGATGAATATCTTTTTCAAGTTTAGCGCCAACACAGACTAATTTACCTGATGCAAAGATTAGAATCACAGTTTTAGGATCTAGCATTCTATGGATTAATCCTGGAAATTGCTCTGGCTCATACATGCTCCTAGGAAGCGTTCTAGCGGCTTGTTCCAAATTAACTCTACCTCCAAGATTAATTGATGAGACAATATTTTGTATTGTAACTGTTGCATCATTTTTAATTTTTATTTTACCTTTTCTTAATATCTCCACTACTTTAGATACGGCAGTTTCTGCTAATTCTTGTGATTTGGCACCAGTGCATACCATCTTGCCTGAGCTAAAAAGCAACGTGGCAGTTTTTGGATTTTTAAGTCTGAAAACAGCTCCCGGAAATTGGTCTGGATGATACTCTACATCTGGAAATTTTTTTGTTATATCTAAAAGATCCAACCTTTGATCTATTGTTGCAGACGCTACAACATTCACTATTGCAATTAAAGGTCTGGTTTGTGTCATGTTTTTATTATTTTTCTAACCTACAAAGCTATATCTTGATCTAATCTTAAACCCTTGTACCTATTTCTTATTGTAACTTCAGTCACACTTGCAGCTTCGGCAATATCGCGCTGAGTCATATTTTCACCATTTTTCACACATGACAAATATAGTGCAGCTGCTGCAAGGCCCATTGGATCCTTACCAGCGGATTCTTCATGTTCTTGAGCTGTTTTGAGTACTTTAACTGCATAACGTTTTGTCTTTTCTGTAATTCCAAGCTTGCTTGCAATACGGGCAACACATTGAATCGGATCAACTACAGGCATCTTTAGGTCCAGTTCTCTATGTAATAATCGATAACAACGGGCAATGTCTTTTTTCTTAATGTTACCTGCATCTGAAACATCTTTTAGTGTTCTAGGAGTTTCCGTGTCTCTACATGCAGCATAAAGCGCAGATGCGATTAATGCTGAAATTGAACGCCCTCTTACAAGACCTTTTTCCAATGCTTTACGATAAATGTATGCTGCCTTTTCCATTACAGCATCAGAGAGTGCAAGTTTGTCTTTTAGTCTGTTTAATTCACTTAATGCCTGTCTAAGATTTCTATCTGCAGATGCATGAACTTTACTTCTGCTGTCCCATGTTCTTAGTCTTTCAATAGTGCTTTTCATGGCAGATGTAAGTGGTTTTCCAGATGAGTCGCGATTTATTGGATTAATGATTGTAGCAAGTCCTCTATCATGTATGGTAAGTGATGTTGGAGCACCTGTTCTAGTTGGATCCGTACCACCTTCTTTTGAAAATGATCTCCATTCAGGTCCAGAATCAGATAATATCTCAGAAATAACATATCCACATTTTCCGCAAAATCTTTCTCCTGTTACATTATCTGTTAACATGCCATTTTTTCCACAACGTCTACAGACAGTATCAGCATTGATAATTTGTAAAACCAAAGATAAGATCAATATTACACAGTTTGTTTCCTATAAGAACCGGCTTATTTCATATTTTTCATGGAAATACTCAAAATGTCAAGGCATTACAGAGCAGATTATACCATATTTTGTAGTGATTTTCACTGTAAAAAATCCAGGGTCAAATTCAGACGCAAAGAAACTCACAGATCAGTGATTTTAAAATCAATAATCAGATAAAACCGATATTTCACTAAAACCCTACATTAATACACGTTCAATATGACAAGGAGTATGAAACAGAGCAATTGTACAAAATGTCAAGTCTGGATAAGTGAAAGACAAGACAAATATCACAATCATAATTGTGCAGATTGTTCAGAGAGTTTTTGGTCATTAGGATGAAAGGATTATGTCATCTCTGTCATTCAAGTAATGTCGAGATAATGATAGATTCAGATAAAATTCCAATTTGTAAAATATGTAGAGAACGTCTTGGCTTAATTTAACACAATATGTTCACAAAAAATTCATCGGTTTCATAAAATATGTGAGATAAAAAAATTGTTAGCAGATACAACATCATAAACTTTAAGTTCACACAAAATATAGAATAGCATGGGATTATTGAATAGTTTACGTAAGTATTGTATTATGAAAAAAGTCAGAGACAGAGCAGATGATTCTGAAAAAAAGAAAGCAGAGCAAGAAGAGATGAGAGAAGAGTCACATCAGATGGATCTTAAAGAAAACTATGAACAAGATGAAAAGTTTGATGAATCTAAAGATTAATTCTCAAGCATATTAAATAAATAAACAAGTATAGAAAAAGCAATATTTGAATTCTACACAATAACCCAAGTTCTTTGTATACAATATAATAAAACTAGAATTTCTTTTAGTACATATCGTTTAATTATTAAGATCAATTAGAATTACAAAGATCGTTTGAAAAAGAAGAGTTTTGTTTGGCATCCAAATACACAGATGAGGGAGTGGGATTCATTTAATGAGATTGTCATGGCCAAAGGAATGTGGGTCACAGATTCTAATGGGAATAGTCTTTTGGATGGAGTTGCATCAATGTGGTGTAATGTATGGGGTCATTCCAAACCTGAATTAGTCAATGCGATTACAAAACAAAGCAAGAAACTCCAACATTCATCTATGTTTAATTTAACAAATCAGCCTGCAGAAAAACTTGCAGAGAGCCTGGTAAAAATATCACCTGGAATGCACAAAGTGTTTTATTCTGATAACGGTTCTTCTGCAATGGAAATTGCATTCAAGATAGCATTGCAATATTGGAATAACATTGGAGATAAAAAGAAAACAAAGATTGCAGCATTAGAAAATGGTTATCATGGGGATACGTTTGGTGCGATGGCTGTAGGTTATGTTCCAGAATTTTTTGGTAAATTTAAAAAACAGTTATTTCCGACAATACAAATTCCAGTACCAAACAAGTATAGAATTCCAATGGGATACAATTATTTTGATTATCAGAATTTTTGCATAGATAAAATTGAAAAGCAATTTTCCAAAGATGACAAAATTGCAGCATTTGTTATGGAAAGTGGGGCACAAGTTGCAGGAGGAGTAAACATATTTCCAAAAGGATTTCAAAGAAAGATAGGCAAACTATGTAAAAAATACAACGTGTTGCTAGTATTAGATGAGATAGCAACAGGTTTTGGACGTTTAGGTTCTATGATACAATATACAGAACAAAAAAGCATTCCAGATATTGTAGCATATGGAAAAATGTTAACCGGCGGATATCTGACTATGGCTGCAACTTTGACAAATAAAAAAATCTACGAGTCATTTTTAGGTGAATTTAATGATTGGAAGCATCTATTTCATGGGCATACATTTACTGGAAATCCAATATCTGCTGCAGT
>SCUP01000321.1 GCA_004297665.1 Nitrosarchaeum sp.
ATGGGCAAACCATGTATCGTGGGTTGCTCAAATTTGAGAATCGATTATGATAACAAACAATGCAGTGTTGATGGAAAAATAGTACATGAAGGAGATGCAATTACAATTGACGGCAGTACTGGTTCAGTCTATCTTGGAGAGATTCCAACAATAGAACCAAAAATCACAGATGATTTTAAAACAATTCTAGAATGGGCACAAAAAACCAAGCAAATAGGAATTAGAGCAAATGCAGATACTCCAGAAGGAGCAAGACTAGCAAGAGAATTTGGAGGGCAAGGAATTGGTCTTTGTAGAACAGAAAGAATGTTCAATGGAAGTGACAGAATAGGATTGTTTGTAGAAATGATCATGGCAGGAAACATTGAAGAACGAAAAAAAGTGCTAGCCAAACTAGGAGAATTACAAAAAAGCGATTTCATCGAGATTCTAAAAGCAATGGAAGGATATGCAGTGACTATCAGATTATTGGATCCACCATTGCATGAATTCTTACCAAATCCTGAAGAACTAGCTGATAAAATTCACAAGTTAGAAATAAAAAATGACAAAGAAGAATTAGAAAAAGCAAAAATCGTTTTAAAAAGAGCACGAGAACTAGCAGAAATTAATCCAATGATGGGACACAGAGGAGTCAGAGTAGGAATTACTTATCCAGAAATTTACGAAATGCAAATCAGAGCAGTGTTTGAAGCAGCAGCTGAATTGGCTAAAAATAAAGTGAATGCATATCCACAAATTATGATTCCACAAATAAGCAGCATTGCTGAGCTGAACCATATTAAAAAAATCTACGATTCTATCAAAAAAGAGATGGAATTAAAACACAACATGAAATTAAAAATTAACTTTGGAACAATGATTGAAGTGGTACGAGCAGCTTTAACTGCAAATGAGCTTGCAGACACTGCAGAATTTTTTAGCTTTGGTACAAATGATCTCACACAAGGAACATTTAGTTTTAGTCGTGAAGATGTAGAAGGAAAATTCCTTCCAGAATACATGGATAAAGAAATTCTTGAGAAAAATCCATTCCAATCAATTGATGTAAATGGAGTTGGAAGCCTAATGAAGATTGGAATTGCAGCTGGACGAAGCATAAAGCCAAACATGGAAATTGGAATTTGTGGAGAACACGGAGGAGATCCAAACTCTATCAAATTCTGCCATAATGCAAATCTAAGTTATGTCAGCGCATCACCACATAGAATACCAATTGCAATAATAGCAGCTGCACAGGCAGCAATTGAGCAGCCAAAAAAAGATGCAAAAAGAAAGTCTGCAACTAAAAAAATAGTTCCAAAAAGAAGAGCAGTAAAGAAATCAAGAAAACCAGTAAAGAAAGCTGCAAAAAAGAGCAAATCTAAAAGAAGATAGTCGTACAAAGCACATTTTAAAACTAGTTCAACATACAACAATACGAATTGCTACCAAGAATTGATTCCATCAAACAAATCAGACTAAAAATAGGCATTACACAAAAAACACTTGCCACTATGACAGGTGTTAGCACTTCGATGATCAACCAAATAGAGTCAGGCAGAAGTCAACCAAGTTACGAAACAGCTAAAAGAATTTTTGATAGTTTGGCAAATCTTGAGGGTAAATCATCATCTCATAAAGCAGGGGATTTCTGTAGCAAAGACGTGGTAAAACTAAAGCCAAGCAACACACTACATGATGCAATAAAAAAAATGCATGAATCATCAATTAGTCAAATTCCTATTTTCAATGGACATGAACCTGTAGGAGTAATATCAGAGGATGGAATTGTTAGGCATCTTGCAGACCTAGGAGAAGCTGAATTAAAAAATGCAAAACTAGCAGATACTATGGAGCCAGTGCCACCAATTGTTGATTATGATACACCGGCAAATGTACTTGTTCCGTTAATTCGATATTCAAAATGCATTCTAGTTTCAAAAAAATCAAAAATTATGGGGATAATTACAGCATCAGATACTCTAAAAATGATGGAATGATAAAATAGAGAAGTTATTTTGGATGTGAACAGAGTTCTGCTAAAACACCAGAAAGGGATTTTGGGTGAATGAATGTAACTTTGGTGCCAGCAGAACCAGGTCTAATTTTTCCTAGAAACTGAATTCCACAGCCCTCCATTCTTGAAACCTCACCTTCAATGTTATCAGTCTCCAAAGCAATGTGATGAAGACCTGGTCCTTTTTTATCAAGAAATTTTTTAATCGGACTTGCATCATTGGTTGGTTGCATCAATTCAATTCTTCCATTTTCAAGATGAATGATTGCAACTTTGACACCTTCAGTTTCAACTGTTTCAAATTCAACACTAGAAACGCCTAGTGCTTCTTGGTAAACTTTGGCAGATTCCTCTACATCATTTACTGCAATTGCAACATGATCAATTTTCATCTAAAAGACCTCTTTTGGACGATACTCGCCAAATACTTCTCTGAATGTGTTGCTGATTTCACCAGTAGTGGCATACGCTTTTGCAGAAGCAATAATGTACGGCATCAGATTCTGATCAGTGTCAGCAGCGCTTTTCATTGCAGATAGTGCTTTTTCGAGTTTTTTATTATCCCTTGATGATCTTAATTCTTTGAGTGCTTTCTTTTGTTGGATCTCAATTCTATCATCAATTCTTAGTAATTCGGGAGATTTTTCTTCGATTTCAGAGTACTTGTTTACACCAACTAGGATTCTATCACCAGCATCTGCCTCTTTTTTTAAGCGGTATGCGTTTTGTCGAATTTCAGATTGAAAGAATCCTTTTTCAATTGCTTTGATAGAGCCACCCATTTTTTCAATTTGCTTTAGATATTTCCAAACATTCTCTTCAATTTGATCACATAGTTCTTCAAGATAGTAAGAGCCAGCCATAGGGTCTGCAGTTTTAGTGACTCCACTTTCATGTGCCACAATTTGTTGTGTTCTAAGAGCAATTTTTGCAGACTCTTGAGTAGGCAAAGCCAAGGCTTCGTCTCTAGAATTTGTGTGAAGCGACTGAGTTCCACCAATTACTGCAGCCATTGTTTGTATTGCAACACGTACAATGTTATTGTCAGGTTGTTGTGCAGTTAGAGATTCTCCACTTGTTTGTGTATGGAATTTTAATTGCAGTGAGCGAGGATCCTTTGCATGAAATTTTTCTTTGAGAATTTTGGCATAAACTTTTCTTGCAACTCTAAACTTTGCAACTTCTTCAAAGAATTCAATGGTACAGCAAAAGAAAAATGAAAGCCTTGGTGCAAAATCATCTATTTTTAATCCCCTATCAATGCATGTTTGAATATATGCGATAGCATTTGCAATGGTAAATGCAATTTCTTGTGTTGCAGTACATCCAGCCTCTCTCATATGATAACCAGAAATTGAAACAGGGTACCATTGTGGAACTTTATCCGCACAGTACCCAATCATGTCTCCAATTAATCTCATTGATGGTTTTGGAGGATAAATGTAGGTGTTTCTTGCAATGTACTCTTTGAGGATATCATTTTGTGTCGTACCTCTTAGTTCAGTGCTTTTGAATCCTTGCGATTCACCTACTACAATATAGTATGCAAGCAATGTTGATGCAGTGGAATTGATTGTCATTGAAGAGCTTACTTTTCCCAGAGGAATTCCATCAAAAGCAATCATCATGTCTTTAAGTGATGCAATGGAGACACCGACTTTTCCCACTTCACCTTCTGCTTGTGTGGAATCAGGGTCATATCCTATTTGGGTGGGAAGATCAAATGCCATGCTTAGACCTGTTTGGCCTTTTTCAAGCATGAACTTGAATCGTTCATTGGTTAATTTTGCATCGCCAAATCCAGAATACTGCCTCATAGTCCAGAATCTTTCACGAAACATTTCAGGATGAATTCCACGTGTAAATGGATATACTCCGGAATCTTCTTTGGTGTATTTCTTTGAGGATCTATGATAGATTCTCTTTACTGGAAAATTAGAATCAGTTACGTATTGTTTTGAGGATTCCTTGTTTGTATTTTGTTTTTTAGCCATACTTTTCACTTTATCAAATATTTTGTAATTTTATCGGCAGCATCAAAAGGATCCATTTCTTTTGATTGAATTTTTTTAAGATACTTGGAAAACATTTTATCAGAATCAAGCATTGTTTCGATCTTTTCACTCATATTATTTAAAATAAGATCTTTCAATTCAGTCTCCAGTCTAAACATATCCTTTTCTTTCTTGTGCTTATTTTTTATAACCATCATTTCTTTTAGGGTCTTGGCAAATTCAGATATTCCAGAATTTTTCTTAACTGAAGTCTTTAAGATAATAGGATTTTTCGTAGATGAACCGATATAATCACGAACTGCATCAAAGAGTTGATTGGCTCCATCAAGATCACTTTTGTTAACAATATAAATATCTCCAATTTCAGTCAAACCTGCTTTTATGGTTTGTATACTATCACCAGTGTTAGGATTAAAAACAACCACAGTGATATCTGCAATATTTGAAATTTCTATCTCGGTTTGACCTGCACCAACACTTTCAATAATTATTGGATTGAATCCAGCATATTCTAAAACTCTAATGCTGTTTCTCAATGATCTAGAAATAGCGCCGGTGGCCCCCCTTGATGCAACACTGCGGATATAAGTTCCAGAATCAGTGGATTCGGTCATTCTAACTCTATCGCCTAATATTGCTCCTCCTGTGACATGACTTGTAGGATCAATTGCAAGAACAGCTGGTTTTGTATGAAGTTTTTTTAATGCTACAGATGTTTTGTTGATAAGTGAGCTTTTGCCAGCACCGGCAGGTCCTGTAATTCCAATTATTGATGCATTTCCAGTTTCTTTGAATATTTTTTTAAGTAGTTTTCTTGCCTCAATAGGATCATTTTCAACTATAGTGATAGCCTTGGCAATTGCCCCCCTTTTGCCTTTTTTTAAATCAGAAATATCCATACGGTAAATCCTCAAAGCTGCAATAAAATCTTGTATATCATCTAAGGATTACCGTAGATAATCGGAGGTGCAGGTTCACCATATGGATGAATTTCAGTTTTCAGGGAAACCTTTCCAAGTTCTTCATGGTCAATTAGAAATGTCACGGGATTAACTTGCCATCCATATTTTGAGATATTTGGAAATGGAACCGTTTCTATAAATTCAGAGCCGGACAAAGTTTTTTGAAAAGATTCATCCATTCCCAAAATTTCCAATACAACATGATTAGTCTTTGCTGATTTATCCAGATATGAAATCTGGACATATCCTGCATCATAATAGGTTGCATCAATTTCAAATGTAGATTTTAAGACATCTTTGTTGGAACTAGAATCTGAAAGAAAAAACAATCCCAATATACTAATCACAACAATAGAAATTATAGGAATTATTTTTTTTGCCATGAGTGTTATGATGTAAACTCTTTTCTCATGCTACGTAAGAATTTGGAACTAATTCTAATTCGTTCAAGAGTTTGCTCTTGTGTCCTTTCAGTACCAGGTGTAGGGTTCTTTTTGAAAAATTGGCGAATCTCTTTTTCCATGGAATCATCTGCAATAGAAGAGATACTTGCAACAATTCTATTAAACAATGGATTGCCACGACCAACTTTCTTGTTTAGTTTTGTCCAGTTAGTTTTAAGCCAAGGCCATAGAATCTTTTTACCATATGGATTTGCAGCGACTTTCATGATTGGTAGTTGCATGTTTTGAGAGCGAACCTCTGAAGTTTGTGAGAAATTCAATGAGTTTAGCAATAGTTTTTCATCTTTGAAACTACACATTGCCCCAAGGAATCGAAGTTTCTCTTCCATTGTTTTTGCGTTTCTGTAGAGCCTAGTCAATTCTTCATGGGTTTTGGAATTTCCATTCCATGCCATAACAGAGCAAACAGGCTCAACTAAGTCAGGGGATAGAGAACTAGGATTTTTCAAGAACTGTTTGTAGCGGTTTTCTGATTCAATTATAACTTCATCATCATCTAGCTTACCCAATGTAGAGATTGCAAGTCCTCTCATCATAGCATCAGTATGTTTGTCTGTTTTTTTAGGATTCCATCCCAAGTCATACAAAATTTTCTTTAGATAGTTTACAGCATAATTTCGAATTTCTGAAGAAAATTCCTCATCAAATGCTCTAAAATACAATGAAGACAAGTTATGTGCCACATTTACAGATGCTAGATAACTATCTTCATCATAGTATGCATCAGAAAAATCAAGATAATTACGAACAGTTTCATCACAAGATATGCATAATGAAAACAGATCATTTTGAATGGCCCACCTGTCAATTGCTGGAATTTGTTTTTGGTCTACAAGCATTTTAAGATCTAGCAAAGTGCCTTCATCATATTTTACGCGATAGAATCCTTTTCTTCCAAAATTTGCTACAAACCCAATATTGTTCTTAGGCAATTTTATAGACATTGATTTTTTTGTAAAAAATTTCTGAAATAATTCATCTTTTAGTCCTATAGAAAGAGGAATAGACCATAGACCGTTTGATTTTTTATCAGATTTCATCATGTATCGTCTTTGCTTGAGATGTAATGTCGAATCTTGTTTTTCTATCTCAACTACTGGAAACCCAGGTTGCTTTAACCATGTCAATACCATTGCGCGTACAGGCATTTTGGAAATCTTGCCTATTGCATCCCAAAGATCTTGACCTTCAGCATTTTTGTATTTGAAATCAGCAAGATATCTCTTTAATCCTTTTTGGAAATTTGTTTCTCCAACATAATGCTCTAGCATTCTTAAAACACATCCTCCTTTATCATATGATATGGCATCAAAGATTTCACGTATTTCAGATGTTGAATTTACTTTGACGTCAATTGGATGCGTATTTTTCAATGAATCCAAGCCCATTGCAGCGTTCATCGCATCTTCAACAAATTGATTCCACAAGTCCCATTCAGGATAAAACTTGTCAACAAACTTTGTTGCCATAAATGTTGCAAAACTCTCATTGAGCCACAGATCATTCCACCATTTCATGGTAACAAGATTTCCAAACCATTGATGTGCAATCTCATGAGAGATTACTTCGGCGATGTATTGTTTTGTTCTAGTTGAAGATGTCTTTGGATCATAAAGTAAAATGGTTTCTCTAAATGTTATTGCCCCCCAGTTCTCCATTGCCCCTGAAGCAAAATCCGGAATTGCTATCAAATCCAATTTGGGCAAAGGATATTTTATTCCAAAATATTTCTCATATGATAAAAGTAGTTTCTTTCCAAGCTCAAGGGAATACTTGCCTTTTGATTTATTTCCCTTTGTTGTAATTACACGAACTTGTGTTTTACCAATCTTGCCTGTAAGATATTCAAACTCGCCTACACCAAGATAGACAAGATATGTAGACATTACAGGGGTTTTTGCAAATTTGTATAGCGTTTTATTTTTCATTTTCTTTTTTGATGTAATGGGCATGTTAGAAATTGCAGTGAACTTGTTTTCTGCAATTATTGAAATATCAAATGTTGCCTTGGCTTGTGGCTCATCCCAGCATGGAAATGCCCTTCTTGCGTCAGCTGCTTCAAATTGCGATGTTGCAAGATATTTTGTCTTGCCATTTTGTTTGTATTGACTTCGGTAAAATCCTAGTAAACGGTCATTTAATTCTCCAGCAAATTCAATTTCAACAAAAGCATTACCTTTGATTTTGTTTTTAATTATAATTGTCAGTTCTTCTTTTTTTGCATCAATTTTGGTGATGGCCTTTTCCGATATTCCATTGTGTCTAACATGGCAGGATTTTATTTTGAGCTCAGCGCAGTGTAGTGTGATTGAATTTACATGCTCTTTGCAGTTAATGGCGATTGTCTCTTTTCCATTAAAGGTAAAATTTTTGAAAACAGGCTCAAATTCAAGCGTATAGTTTACAGGAATTACCTTCACAGTAAGGGTGCTTTTCTAGCGCTTTATGTAAATTGCGAATAATGAAAAAGATGGAAAATCAAATAAAGGCTTTAAAATAATGAAAAGCACAAGTCATGAAACAAAAGACATCTTCCAGACGTGTCAAGATTCTAGTTGCAAAATTGGGTCTAGATGGTCATGATAGAGGGGCCCTAGTATTATGCAGGGCATTTAGAGATGCAGGAATGGAGGTAATTTACTCTGGGCTTTTTGCCACTCCAGACAGAATTGCACAAATTGCCGAAGATGAAGATGTGGATGCAGTTGCAATGAGTTTGCTCAATGGCGCACATGGCACATTGTTTCCAAGAGTAGTACAAGCATTAAACAAAAAAGGAATCAAAGATGTACTAGTGGTTGGCGGAGGTGTCATACCTGAAGAAGATAAAAAAGATCTCAAAAAATCTGGAGTTGATGAAGTATTTGGTCCAGGAACACCACTAAAAGATATCATTGATCATATTACAACTGGTGTTTCAAAACTAAGAAAATTATAAAATTATTCCGTAGAGTCAGGCCACATCATTTTACGCATTTGCTTGCCGACTTTTTCAATTTGGTGTGCATCTGTTTCTTTCATGTATTTGTCAAATGCATCTTTGCCATTTTTCTGGTATTCACTAATCCACTCTTTGTTAAATGTGCCATCTTGTATCATTTTTAGAACTTTTTTCATGTTATCTTTGGTTTCACTAGTCATTACCATTGGACCACGAGTCAAACCACCATATCTTGCAGTTTCGCTAACACGTCTCCACATTCCATTGATTCCATATCTTTGAATCATATCCACAATTAGCTTTAGTTCGTGTAAAACCTCAAAGTATGCAATTTCTGGCTGATACCCAGCCTCTACTAATGTCTCAAATGCTGCCTTTACCATAGATGCAGATCCTCCGCAAAGGTCTGCTTGCTCGCCAAACCAATCAGTTTCAACTTCTTCTTGAAAAGTTGTCTGAATTAATCCAGCACGTGCACTGCCAATTGCTTTTGCAATTCCCAGTGTTCTATCCCAAGCTTTTCCAGTAAAGTCTTGGTGTACTGCAACAATTGATGGAGTTCCAAAGTTTTCAAGATATGTTTCTCTTACTTTAGAGCCAGGTCCTTTTGGTGCGACCATAATAATATCAACATCATTTGGAGCAACAATCCATTTCCAATGAATTGCAGCTGCATGTGAAAATGATAATGCCTTTCCTTTGGAGAGATTTGGTCCAATTTCATCTGTGTATACTTGGGACTGGATCATATCAGGAAGTAAAACGTGAATAATATCGGCTTTTTTGCATGCATCAGATACAGACATTACTGTGTGACCGTCAGCTTCTGCTTTTTTCCAGCTGTTTCCACCTTTTTTTAGACCAACAATGACGTTAAGACCTGAATCTTTCATGTTATTGGCTTGTGCATCGCCTTGAATTCCATAACCAATTACGGCAATAGTTTGATCTTTTAGCGGAGCTAAACTGATGTCTTTATCTTTCCATGTTTTTGCCATGATATCACTCAGAATACTGCAAATATTAACTAATAATTTTAAATTGTGATTATTTTGTTGCAACCACGACATTGTACTGTGACTGTGTCACTAGGTAGTCGTTTGAATCTCTTTGAGCCACATTCTGGACAAATAGGACAAGCACGTATTGGTTCCATTAATGCTCAGTTGGTTTTGTATCAGATTTGGATATTATATCCAGTCTTTGTTTGCCGTTAATTTTTTGTAAAAATTTAACAACTGCATTTGGAACAAGGCTTTGCCAGTTATCATTAGAGATTATCATTAATCTAATGCGGGTTGCATTGTATTGTGCTCTGTCTAGAAATTTTGGCGATACTACATTAATTTCTGAATCTGCCAGTAACATTTTGACATAATCATTTCCACTATACACTTTATCAAAATGAGGCAATGCAGCTTTAAGATAAGATGCCCATGTTGCAATATTGAACTGGTTTTCTATTGCCACAATAAAGCATCGAGACAAATCAATGCCAGATTCTTTTAATGAATCATGAATCATCTCAATTCGTTCTCCAGCCGTAAAGGGATCTTTTTCCAAGTAATTGAACTGCGAACTAGTTATTGCAATAATTACTTCGTCGCATTGACTAAGAATTTGTTTTACCAAATCCAAATGCCCCAAATGAAATGGCTGAAACCTACCCATCATTAATCCGCGCATAAAACAGTATGAATTTTGATTTAATTAAATCAGACTATTTAATTGGACCGCTACCCAAAATTCGAATGGTGGGGGATTCAGGCTTTAGAATTACTGCAATATCACCGGGTTTGTATACAATTGGTTTTTCAAATGTTAATTTTAGAGGAGTAATGGATGAGAATTTTGCTGCCTTGATTTGCAGGCCCACACTAACTAGACATCCTTGGTTTTGTGCAATGTCAGTTTTATAAAATGGGCTCTTTGTAAAATCAAGCTCAATTTCAGATTTTACATTAACTGTATTTTCTTGAGCAATGATATCGCCCCTGCCAACTTCGTCAGGTTTTGCACCCTTTACTGCCAAGCCAACTCGTGCAGGGCAGACAGATTCCTCAACTGGGTCATCATGCATCTGAATTGACTTTATCATTACATCTATTCCTGCAGGATACAATTTGAGATTGTCATATTGTTTGATTTTTCCATTGGTTACTTTGCCAAGAATCACAGTCCCAACTCCTTTGACATCAAAGCAGTGATCAACTACCATTTTGGGAGGGTCATTATTTGAAATTGGCTGAATCTTGTCCATTTCTTCTTTGAGTTTGTCTTGGTTTACCTTGAGATATTTTTCAACCACTGTACCCTTTATCATGGAATTTAGTTTTGATTCATCTACATCAAAAGTATGAGATAAGATTCCTTTGTCTTTTTTGAGGGTGTCAAGTGCAATGATTTGCTCTCCAGTAAATTTGTCTAGTTTATCAACATGAAATATTACATATTCTGCAAGATTGATTGCCTGCAAAAGAGGCTGGATTTTGTCAGGAAAGCCACTAGGGGTCACCCAGGTTTTGATTATATCGGATTCTTTTCTATCATAAAGGGAAAGATCAGTTACGGTTCCTTTTTTGCCAAACTCTGCTGCAATGTCTTGTTTTCCCAAGACTACAAAATTTATTGATTTTACCAATAATGCAGAAATAGTGTTACGATGTAAAAACCATACTAAACAATAGAATATGAAAATGATTACTTTTAATCAACATGGATATTCAGATAATTCTTCAGAATCATCGGTTTTTTTATCAATGACGTTCAAGTGATACAGGATCAGTTTTCTGTAAGGCAAAGTAGGCATCGCGGTGTGGTAATAAAATATGAATTTAATTATAAATATAAAAGAATGACGTATGAATTACACTATTAATTTCTAGAACAAAAATTATGGAAATGATTTCAGTATTTCAGCATAACTTGCAAATCGATGATTTTTTGGCTTGACTAATTTTTGATGATATTTTGAAATGGTTTTACCCACGGCACCGTTTAGTCCAAGTGGTCCTTTAACAAATTTCTCAGCATTTGCCCAATTCAAGACCTCATCAGTAGGACTGAAATAATTTACAATCTTGCCTCTAATTACTTTGTCAAGTAATTTTCCATATTTTTTTGAAGATGGTATATCACTTGTAATGGATGCGCCAAAAAAAGACACACTTTCAATAATTCCATTATTTTGATTTTTTTTTGCCAAATATTCCACAGCACTTAGAATTACCTGAGACCCCAAAGAGTGACCCATAAGACGTATCTTAGTTTTAGGGCTTGCAGATTTGAAATCCTCAATAAACATAGATAGATTACGACCATTTTTCTTTGCAATTATTTGACCTGCAGAAAGTGCACGTTTAACATATTTTCGCAAATGTGCACCAGTAGTATTGGAATCATAGCTAAATCCGATCACGGGAAAATGATAACCCAAACGAGATAATCGGTTTTTTGCCAGAATAACTTTTGCAATGGCCCCTGCATTATCATTTCGCAATCCATGAATCATTATAACAAGTTCTTTGGAACCGATAAATTTCTCAAAATCTTTTTTTGGGTATAAAAAATAGGAATTCTTTTTGATTGTTTTGCCATATTTCAAATCATAGTATCCCCTAGTGGAGATTCTTGGAATAATTTTTGTCATTGTGATGGGCCTAGTTGTTTTTTGTATTTTGCAATGTCGGCTTCTTCAACTTTGACAAATAATGGTGTCGCATCACCTAAAACATGTCCAGACTTTACACCAATATCAGAGATTGAATCCCACTTGTTTTCATTGACTTTGCCAGAAAATCCAAGCTGAATCCAAATCTTTTGGGACGATTCTGGAAGAAATGGAAATAATGCTATTGCCATGCTACGCGCAGCATTTACTGATAAAAATACACAGTTTGCAGTTCCAGGTCCTTTCTTCCAAGGTTCTTTGTGCTGAAAATACTGATTAAAAAATGATGAAAACTCCATGATCTTCTTTAGAGCTCTGTCCAGATGATTTTGCTCCATCAATATTCCTAGTTCTCCAGAAAGATTTTTTATTTTACTTTCTGCTTCAATGTCTTTTTGATCATAGTTTGCAGTTTCTGGAATTACTCCATCAAATGCTTTTTTTGTAAATCCTAATGCACGATTAACAAAGTTTCCTAGATTACCAATTAATTCGGAATTGATTCTATTTGTAAATTCATCCCAATCAAAATTCAAATCATCTTGAGAGTATGGATTTATTGCAACCAAATAATATCTCAAATAGTCTGCAGGATAGTATTCTAAAAATTGTCTTAATCCAATGTACCAGTTTCTGCTTTTTGAGATTTTCTTTGATTGTAGTGTTAAATGACCTCGAGTTGGAATAAAATCAGGAAGCTTGTATTCGCTGTTTATTCCTAAGCGCATTGCAGGCAAAAATAGATAATGATGGTAAACAATATCCTTGCCAATAAAATGGTAAATATCAGCAGAATTCCAAAACTCTTTTCCGTTTATGCCTTTATCGTCAAGAAATTTTATTGC
>SCUP01000322.1 GCA_004297665.1 Nitrosarchaeum sp.
CCTTTTTGCTTGAATAATTCGGTAATTTTTAGTTTAAATCATGTTCCTTTTTCTAACGCCGCAAACTGAGATCATCAATAGCTAAAATTAAAGATGATCTCTAGACGGAGTCAATCAAAAAATGGAAAGAAATTATAGCATATCTAAAATTCAGATGGTTTTTGGAAAATCATGTGGTGGATAGATGGTTCCAAGGTCATCTATTCTTGAGAGATTTCCGTCAAACAATCCTCTTCCAATATGTATATTGTCTATATGGGTGGAAAGTGCTGTCTTGTCATCAAACGCCGAAGAACAGTAGGGACATTTGATTCGAGTCGGCATCTCAAGCTCAGGTAATGTAATTGCGTATTTTGTCATATTTCCAACTAGTACCTTTTGTGAAATTACACCGATTGGAACCTTGTCATCAAAAACTACCAATCTTCGTACATTGTTTCTAGTCATCAGAAAGATGGCATCTTTTATTTTTGCATTCTTTTGTATGGAAAGAAGAGGAGCATGCATTATTTCTTTTAGTTTCGTCTTTGTCGGATCCTTTCCTTTTGAAACAACATCAAAAAGAACATCCCTGTATGTAATAATTCCTTTGATTTCTCCTCCATCTCTTATCAACAGGCTATCTATTCCATACTCTTCCATTTTTTTTACGGAATCAGATACAGTTTGATTGCTATCTTGAATAGATAGGGTCATATCTATGAAATCAGAAATTGGTCTGTCAAGTACATTACTCATAAGTTGGTTTCAATTTAGAACGGTTTTAAATCCGACATCAATTATCAACAATGAAAGTGATCGATATCATGTACCCTAGTGAATGTTAACTGAAGTGCCCGTTCTGAATTTGCCTTTTACCAACTGCAAGACCTTTTGAGCTACCTCTTCGGGTTGAATCATCTGGTTTTTACGCCTCTCAAACTCTTCATTACTCATGAATTCCTTTTGCATTTGAGTCGCAACTGTTCCAGGACACACAGAAAAAACCTTGATTCCATAATCTGAAACTTCTCCTGCAAGACTTTCTGTTATGCCAATTACTCCAAATTTACTTGCACAGTAAACAGAAAGATTAGCAAATCCAGTCTTGCCAGCACCTGAACTAATGTTGATTATGTATCCTGATTTCCGCTTAATCATATGTGGTAGAACTGACCTGCAACAAAAAAAGAGTCCCTTAAGATTTGTATCGATAATTGTGTCATATTCATGATCTGTAGTTTTCATGAGTGGTTTTATTATTGCAACGCCAGCATTGTTAACTAAAATATCAATCCTCCCGAATTTATTTATGGTAATCTTAACCAGTTTGTCTACATCTATATGGTTTCTGACATCGGTTTTTACTGGAACAACAAGGTTTCCGGTATCCTTTTGAATTTCCATTGCTGTTTTTCTTATTTGGTTTTCATTTCTTGAACAAATTACAACATTCATGCCTTCTTGTGCAAAAAGATGTGCTATTACTTTCCCTATACCTCTGCTTGCACCAGTAACTAGAGCAACTTGTTTATCCATTAGAAAATGTTATCATCACAACTATAAAAAAATAATAAATTATCACATTAATTTTGATTTATTCTTATAAGTGAAATATGTGTCTAAACATAGATAAAAATATTCAAAATAATTCCATTAGCCATTTGGAGTTACATAAAGTAGAAAAGAAATTGTCTTCATTATGATGTATTGTGGGATCAATCCAGCAAAATGTCTAATCTACAAATGAATTGACTGATTTGATTTCAAAGACGAACAGACAAATTATCATATTTGATATTCAACGTAAGTTATCAAATACTGTTTTTTCTTTTGAAATACATGGGATTAAAGATCACCAACCTTCCAATTTCCAATTACATGACTGCATATCCAATATCCGTTGATCCCAAAGTACCATTAATGGAAGCCATAAATTTTATGGCAGAGAGAGGATTTGGAAATCTTGTTGTCAGTGATGGAGTAATCCCAAAAGGAATTCTAACAGAACGGGAGATCTTAAAGGCAATTGCAGATTCAAAGGATCTACATAAGTTGAAAGTACAAGATGTAGGATGGCAGCCTTATGTTCGATTATCTTTAGGGTACACGGTCTTAGATGCTGCCCATCAAATGATTAGGAAAAAATCACGACTGTTGGTTTTTGAGGGGGATAAACTTGTTGGGATTATCACAGTTTCAGATTTGTTAAGAGCGTTTAGAAAGACACAAAATGACTCCTCTTTAGATGATGTTATTAGCACCAAAGTCGAAAAATGCAAGTCTTCAGATTCTGTTTTTGATGTAGTAAAAAAATTACATGAAAAAAGGGTAGGTAGCATAATCATTGATGACATGAAAGGTTATGGGATTTTTACTGAGAGGGATCTTTTGACACACATTACTTCAGACGAATTTAATATTCATGATCAGGTGGGAAAACATTCCTCATCACCAATGATTGTTGCAAATGTGGGAATTACGGTTCATGAAGCAGCAAGCATAATGGCATCAAAGAACATCAAAAGATTAGGTTTAGTAAAAGATGGTTCGCTGGTCAGCATGGCAACAGCCAGAGACATAGTAGATGCATATCAAAGTGTATACCCAGTTACAAATCCATATCTGGAAGATCTCAGTGAATATATTTCAGGGTAAAAAAACAGCAAAAGATCCATCATTTTCACTGACACCAAGACCACAAGAAAGGCGGTATAAAAAATTAATTGACAATATGGTTTATGACAATTATGACAGATAATAACAAATTGTTAAAATTAAATGGCCATATTTCCAACTCTG
>SCUP01000323.1 GCA_004297665.1 Nitrosarchaeum sp.
TCCCGCAGTGTCTGCAAGCCACACATACTTTCTTTTTTCAGTAAGGTAATCTGTCCAACCAGCTAGCCACATTGAATCATTATCGTGAACAATTTTACCCCAGTTTCCTTCTGGAATTTTTGCCTCTTTACCTAGATTTAATGTGACATCTTTTGCCGTTACACGAGGTTTCCATCTGCCTCTAAGAGGATGATCCCCCCTTCCAATAAAAATTCCTGGAGGCTCTGCCATGTAATTTGCAACATCAACTTCTTTTCCATCCATTATGGCTTTGCCATATTTTTGTACCAGTTTTTCTCGTAATTCTTTTCGTTTAATAGCTAATGCTTTTTTTTCCTCCTTTGTCATCATCTCTCTGAGATCTTTTTCTTTATCGACTATTTTGTAAGCGTGTGAAAAATCAATATCCTGATATGAAATATTCTTAAATTTTGGTGACAGTGTCTTGGCAAAATCTTCTGTAAAGTTTTTCTGAAAAACTTTGTCTTGAGCATATGGGGTGTCTTTCTTTTTTGCCCATTGGTATATCATCTCCTCCTGACTCAGATCAAGATCTACGCTCTCTCCTTTGATTTTTATCTTAATTCCATGTGCTTCGTAAGCAGGTGGAAACAAGATTCCATTATGTTGTAGTGTTTTCCATTTCATTTTTCATCATTTAAAATTGCGGACTTTGACAAAAACTCTATTTTATGTGTATATCAATTTAACGTAGTTATTGTTTTTAACTTGAAAATAGTTCTTTTTTGAGATAGTTCTCAAATTCGGCATCTGTTTTTGTCTTTTTTGCTTCCAAAAACATCTGTGCATCATTTCCTACAATGTATCTTGGTCTTGGGTTTTCTTCTTTAATTGCATGCAAAATTGTAGTGGCTACTTCTGATGGAGGAGTTCCCAACTCTGCCATCATCTTTATCCCCATGATTACCTTTTCAGTAATTTCTTTGTATGGTGAATCTGGTTTTGGCTCTGCAATCTTCATAGATGAGAAAAAGTTTGTCTTGATAACTCCTGGCTCTATAATGATGGTTTTTATTCCAAACTGTCCTAATTCATATCTTAATGATTCAGATAACCCCTCTAATGCAAATTTTGAGCTAATGTATGCAGGTGATCCTGGAAAACCAATTCTTCCGGCAACCGAGCTGACATTTACAATTACTCCTGAGCCTTGTTTTCTCATAATTGGTGCAACTTTTTGAATTATGCTGATTATTCCAAAAAAGTTAGTTTCAAACTGTGCTCTGAAATCTTTCATTGATACATCTTCAACACTACCAAACAATCCCCAACCTGCGTTATTTACTAAAACATCGATACGTTGTTTTTTCGAAATAATTTTTTCAATAGATGCGCTAATCGATTTTTCATCATCTACATCCAACTCAATAATTTCTATATTCAAATTTTCTTTTTTTGCAATTTGTAGTATTTTCTCTGCTTTTTTGGAATTTCTAACTGTGGCAAACGTGTAAAATCCATCTCTTGCAAGTGCCAGCGAAGTTTCATAACCTATTCCAGATGAACTTCCTGTTACAATGGCAACTTTTTCCATATGATTTATGGAAATTTGTTATATTTATCCCATTTTGATTTTACACTAGTGGTCTGTCGCCTTCAGTGGGTTCTACTAGTTTAGTCTCTTCGCCGTCATTAATTCTTTGAAGAATTTCTAATGCAGAATATTTGTGTAAGAACTCATTGTTGTTTCCACATCTATATGAGAATGTACAACGTGGACATCCTGCTTCATTTTGACATGGGCATTCTTTTACTATGAACATGCTTCGCTCAAGTGCCCTCTCAAATCTGTCAAATAGTGCTTTACTTGCCCCATTTCCTCCAATTGCTCCGTCATAGATGAAAATTAAGCCCGAAGTTCCCAAAGATATTCCTCCTAAATCTTGAGATACGCCTCCTGTTATCATGTTGCTGCCTTCAATTACAACATGTTCTGTGGCATGATATCCACTTGCCTCTGTGTAATCTTCGTCTTCAGATTTTTTAATTTCTTTGATTGGTCTTGGTGCATGAAATACAATTCCTTTTGTGATAAAGTCATATTCTAAAGGAGTGTCAAGTAAAACTTTTTGTCCCTGTGTAATTTCTTGTCCTAGTTCAATGTTGACATAACCGTAGACTTTTTTTTGTATGTGTAGTTTACAAAATGCAATTTCTATTCCGTATGCTTTTCTTTTCTCAAAAACAGTTTCAATTGTTGGCCATTCTTCTGTTAATGCTTTAGTGTAATATGGATAGTCTCTGGAAATTCTCTCCAGTCTTGCAAAATTTCTTTGAGGATATCCAAATTCTTTTACTTTGTATCTAGTTCCTGCAAGAAAGTAAATTGCATCTTTGTGTAGTTCTTCTAAGGCAATTGGAAGAACTCTGTCTCCGACCTTCTTTTCATTTAAGAAAATATCTATTGATTTTCCAATTCCTCTAATACTGTAATCATTTAGTAAAGAAGTAATTTTGTCAAAATTTGGTATTATTCTATTATTGTAAAGTAGTAAGGTTCCCTTCTTTAGATGATCCTCTATTGTTTCCTCATGTTCTTTTAACTCATGTTTGGAAATTGGTTTGTCACAAGCCATTGCCAATACCTGAAATTCTTCTACAAACGGATTCTTTGGATCAATGTATGTTTTTTCAACATCTTCAAAGTAATCTTCAGGATGGTTCTTGTAGTACTGTGAAATTGGATCATTTCCAAGTGCCAAAAATGCGTATCCTCGCTGTCCTTTTCTTGCTGCTCTGCCAATTCTTTGAATTAATCTATTTACAGGAATGGTAGATGAAATCACACAGTCCACATTTCCAACATCTATCCCAAGCTCAAGCGTAGGAGTGCATGAGATAGCCTGCAGTCTATCGTCTTTGAATTCCTGCTCTACTGATTTTCTGTAATTTGCCATCAGTCCTGCTCTGTGAACTTTGATGTTGACTTTTTGTTTTCTTGCCTGTATTGATAAAAGCTCTGAGTTAAGATGTGAATTGTTGAATACCATTGTTTTGTGATTTTTTTCAGTCATTTTCTTTGTCAAATCAACCATCAATGCACGTTGAGTTCTAAGTGATGGAAATAACATTACAAAATCTGTTTGTCCTTTTTTGCCA
>SCUP01000324.1 GCA_004297665.1 Nitrosarchaeum sp.
TAGTAAAATACAAAGTTTCATCCTTTAAAGGAAAAAATAACTTTAAAATTGAATTTGATGACTTAAAATCAATCGCAAATACATTAAACAAATCAATAAAGGAAGCAGAATCATTGATTAGAAAAGAAATTATGCAATTAGGTATTGATTATGACTAAACTTGATAATCTTATTGATTGGTTTGGAAACAAAACCAAGGTGATAGTTGCTCTTTCCGGTGGAGTAGATAGTGCACTTGTAGCATATGCTGCATTTCAAAAATTAGGACATTCTGCAATAGCAGTTACTGCCGACTACAAAACTTTATCAAAAGAGGAACTTGAGACCGCCAAACAAATTTGTTCAGAGATAGGAATACAACAAATTCTTTTAGATTATGATGAGCTTCAAAATGAAGAATTTGTTAAAAATGCATCTGATCGTTGTTTTCATTGTAGAATGGAATTAGGTGATCATTTGATTACCTTGGCAAAAGAACATGATGTTAAATTTATTGTAGATGGTACTAATTTGGATGATTTAGGTGATTACAGACCTGGAATTGAAGCACTAAAAAGAAATGGCATTAGAAGCCCATTGGTAGAAACTAATTTTACAAAAAATGAAATTAGAAAAACTGCAAAATTAATAGGATTATCTGTATATGATAAACCATCTAATTCTTGTCTAGCATCACGTATTCCTTGGGGACAAAGAGTCACAACTGAAAAATTAACTCGAATAGAATTAGGAGAAACAATTGTTAAACAAATTACAAATTTAAAACAAGTTAGAGTTAGAGATCTTAATGGAGTTGCTAAAATTGAAGTGGATAAAGATAAAATTTCTATTTTTGAAGATGGTATTTTAGATGAAATAACTGGCAAATTAAAATTAATTGGATTTTTATCAGTTAAAATCGATCCAGATGGGTATAGACCAGGAAAAATTAACGTGATTACTGATTGATCTATCTTGATAATGCGGCATCAACACAAATTCATGAAGATGTCTTAGAAGCAATGCTGCCATATCTTAAAGAACAATATGGCAATCCTTCCTCCATACATCGTTATGGTAGATTGGCCAATAAAGCTATAGAAAAAGCTAGAAAACAAATTGCCATGTTGATTAATGCGGATTCTTCTGAAATTTTATTTACTTCTGGCGGAACTGAATCCAATAACACTGCACTTTATGGAATTGCAAAGAAAAAACCTCGTTCTCAAATAATTACTTCGTCTATTGAACATGATGCCATACTTGAACCATGTAAAAAATTAGCCAAAGATGGGTTTGATGTAATCTATTTACCTGTTGATACTCATGGGATAGTGAATCTATCTGTTCTGAAAAACTCTCTCTCTGATAACACTTGCCTTGTTTCAATTATGTTTGGAAATAATGAAATCGGTACAATAGAACCTATTGCCCAAATTGCTCAACTATGTAATGAGCAAAATATTCCGTTTCATACAGATGCAGTTCAAGCTGTAGGAAAAATCCCGATTGATGTCAAAAAATTAGGTGTAGATTTACTTTCAATCTCATCTCATAAACTTAATGGACCAAAAGGAATTGGAGCATTATACATTAGAAAAGGAATTGATATTGATCCAATTATTTTAGGAGGAGGTCAAGAACATGGTTTACGTTC
>SCUP01000005.1 GCA_004297665.1 Nitrosarchaeum sp.
TTACAACAATCTAAAGCTAAGTATGGTAACTTATCATGCATATTTGAAAAATGTTTTAGAAAAGATCATAGTTGCCCACAACACACTTGCAAAACTTGAAGATAAATCTGGAGATTTGGTCATTATTAAAAAAGAAATCTTGAAGATCAATGGTTTTTTTCAGGTACTAATTAACAAGATCGATACTGAAAAATTTCCATCAACTGATTTTTCAGATTTAAAATCTAAATTTGAGTATTATTTGGAGAATTACTCTTTTGAAAAAGAAATAGAGACCATGGCTCCATTATACTCTGAAGATTCTAATAGATTAAAAAACATGAGATTGAAAATTCTTGAATCTTTGACAGATAAGAAATTAATGGACAATATTGAATACATGGCAGAAAAATTATAAAATTATGAAAAATAAAGAAAAACATTGCATTTTATGCGGTTGTAAAGATCATCGCTTAATTGGTTGTTCTCGTCATATAGCAAAAAAATGCAGTTGCCACAAAAAACATGATTAATTTATAATGAAATTAATGATTTACTTTCTTTTTGAGCCTGATCTTTCATGAAAATTTAAACAACATTTGCATTCTTTTTCAACACATTCTTCTTCTGTTGGATGATCACATATTCCACACTCACAACCACCTGTCATATCTTTAGATAAACTAATTACAATATAACTAATACTGCAAATTTTTCTGATTTTCAGGTCAAATGGTTCTATTTTTTTGATTTATGTTTTTTTGTAGTGGGTTTGTCTGGTTTACCTTCTAATTCCTGTTCCATTTCTGCTGCTTTACTATCTACAACTTTTATTATTTCTTGAATTAATCCATCAAGATCACCGTCTGATGCTTCTGGTTCTACTGCAGTTGCAATCTCATTAATAGTACTTGAAATCTCAGCACTTACTTCCTCAAAACTCTCCGGATCTTCATATGCCGCATTATACAAATTTTTGAGATTATTTACATGGCTAATTACTTGATCAGTTAATGTGAGTCTAAACTCTGTGCCATTCACTTTTATCGTCTTTGTGATCATATTTCAGATTTCAAATTCAGTTCCTTAAAGGTTTTTAGTTGAAATATGTTGATGTTTGCTGCATCGATTTTATCAAATTAGAATACTATGTAATCCAAAGCCGATGCATCGCTAATTAGTGTTGTATGTCTTGAACCTACAACATATCCATTTTTGATATCAGTTGTAGGTATCCATCTGTTTGTTGATGTATAATGTCGTTTTTCTGCCAATTCCCGCTCTATTGCCTCAATGTCAAATTCCCCTTCTTCGATTTCTTGTGAGGTTAGGTGTTTTATTGTGACTAGTATTTTGCTTACTTTAACACGATCTCCAAACTTCCATTTTGATGGTGGGTTTTCATCTGAAACTTCTAAAACTTTAATTTTCATTTGTTTCTTTCCAAACACATCATAACTGATCAGTGTCCTCTCATCTGTAAATTCTTCAAAGATTATTCTTGAATTTCCTTTTGATTCAGATGTCTCTAGTAATGACTTTGAATGTGGCTCATTGGCTTTTATCTTATCTTCTGCCAAATTATCCTCATCCATAACGTCATTAATCATTAATCATTAAAAAACACTGCTACTATGATAGATAATTAGGCACTGAACCTGTGTTTTGTTTTAAATGGCATTGGGTGTTCTTTAAGATCTAGCTTCTCTCTTTTTCCATCAATTTTTGCAAATATCTCTCCCTCATAGGTACAAACACAATCGGTTATCTCTTTGGATTCATCCCAAATCTTGTAAAATTCTCTCAATTCTCTACTTTCATACTGACCTAAACCTATTCTTTTCTTTGATAGGAATTTGAATGCAAGTATTACTTTTCTGTCATGGTAAATATCAAATGTCTTGATCCATTTTTGGCATCGCTCAATCTGATCTGCTGGAACAGGAAGAGATGTACTTGTACCAGATTTTGCCTCTATGGTAAAAATCATGCTATTTTGTGTATTTACTGCTAAAACATCTGGCAATGCTATACTTGGAGAACCTAATCTGAATGCTTTCCAGTTTTCAGCAGAATTGAATCTTTTTACCAATGTGTCTTCCCAATGATATCCACGCTGTCTACGTGTTCGTGCAATTTTTTTATTATCTTTTTTTGGTTTTGTTAATGAAATTGAAGTCATCTTACTACTCATGTTTCTTTATATCTAGTTTAGATATAGTAAGGTAGGTAATTACAGAATAACTCTGAAAATAATATATCAAGAGATTAAAAAAACTTGTATTTTCATAGTTGTTTTACAATGAGTTTATCAATCTCATTTTAGAGGCATTTATGATGCTTGAACAAATTGCCAAAAATTTAGTCATGTTAAAACAAGAATTTGCACAATTATATCATGGACATAGCCACATTCAAGAACTAATTCCTATTTCTACCTCCGAATTATTTCCAATAAATGATGATCATTTGGAATTGCTACATAGTTTTGCTGCAAAAAATCCAATTTATCACAATTCCTATGATCAAAAAATTGCAGGTATCTTATGTAAAGTGTATGAAGGAGACATTAATGAATATTGGCTAAATAGCATCAAGCACGGTTCTAGCTGCCAGCCATTTTATCCAACTTGGATTCTTTCAGCATACATCGCAGCATCTATTGCAAAAAGTTTTGACTATAAAGAATTAGTAGACATTGGCTCTGGAGATGGCAGAATTGCA
>SCUP01000325.1 GCA_004297665.1 Nitrosarchaeum sp.
AGGCATGACAGTAATTCCTATGAACATCAAAGAAGGGATGGGTGTTGGAACAACATTTAGAATAATTGGTGACTTTAGCGGTAAACGACTAGAATGGGATTGTGAAACAACTGAGTTTGTCAGAAATGAAAGAATTTCTGCAAAGCAGATTCAAGGTCCATTTAAGAATTGGAAAATTACCAACGAATTCAAATCATTAGGTGATAATTTAACACGAGTAACCATGTCAGTTGATTATGCCATGCCATTTGGTCCATTAGGAGCAATTTTGGATAAAGCAAAATTTGCAAAATCTGCTGAGAGAGGAATGGAAACTGCACTCTACAATGTCAGAGGATTACTTGAAGGAAACGGTTCGATCCCAGTATACATCACACTAGATGCATACCAAAAACTACTTGCAGAAAAGAAAAAAATGAACGATGTTCCAGTTTCAACTGCACTTACTGCAATTCTTGAAAAGTATGCTGAAATTGAAGCAAAAGCTCAAAACTAAATTTTCATTTCTTTTACAATCTTAAGATTAATAACAACTCTAGGATTTGCTATTTTTATGGGTCTATGGCGCAGCCAGGTAGCGCACCGGACTCTTAATCCGGTTGTCGTGGGTCCGAATCCCACTAGACCCGCTTTTTTGTTAAATTTCAACTTAAACAATAATTTAAAATCAATTTTGATTTTTCAAATCTGATAAAATTTCTAAATCTGATTCAATCTCTTCTGGCAATCCTTCCCACCAAGAATTATTTGTCATATTCAAAATGTTTGTTATTGTATTAGCTTATAGATCTTTCTAAATTTGAATTAGAAACTGGATCTTGTTTTTCCAAATTTGTTACATCTGAATATTTTTTTGCCAAATCTAATAGTGTATCTACTCCAATTGGTTTTGAAATAACAGAAACTAGTCCTTGCTCTAGAGCTCTTTTATTTTTTAGCTCAAATTCGGAATAACCTGTAACTATTACCACTTTTGCATTTTTATCCATTTCTATTATTTGAGAAAATGCCTCATATCCATCAAGTTTTGGCATATTGCCATCCATCACCACCAAGTCTGGATGTATTTGCCTGTATTTTGATACTGCTTCTTCACCGTTTATAGCTGTTTGAACATTATACCTATTCACTTGTAATATTTCTGCATACAAATTTAACAATTCTATATCATCTTCTGCAACCAGAATTGTTTTCGTCATATACTAGGTATGATGATATTAAGATGTTATTAAAACCTCAGTCTGTATAATTTATTACATATTGATAATTAACTACCTTTCTATAATGATTATACGTATTAAACACAAAATTTCACAAAAACATATTATCTTAATTATTACTTTAAGATATGTGAAATTAAGGAGTTGTATTTATGGATAATTTAGTAAACAAGCAAAATCCAATTAAAATAGGATGGAATTCTGTTGTTTTTTTATTAGTTATTTTAGTCGCAATAACTCTAGTTTATCAGCTAAGGCCATTTCTTGATGATTCACAATTCTCTTGGATTTCTTTTCTAGCGTATGTAATTGTTCCTGGAGCATTAGTTGTATTTTCATTTATTCTTACAATTAAACTATACAAACAAAAACACTTTCAGTCAAAAGCATTTTT
>SCUP01000045.1 GCA_004297665.1 Nitrosarchaeum sp.
AACTTTTGTAGATATTGGAATGGACCAAAAATACCAGTACAGATTCTGGCAAAAAAACATTGAATTTGAAAATGACATTTACTATCTTCGAGTCTTGTTTTCACGCAGTGATGATTATGGTAAGACATTTTCTGAACCAATTGACATGAGTATGACAAAGCTAAATGCACATGAACCAAAAGTGATTGTAATGTTTGAAGATGTAATCCTTGTCTGGCGTGATGAAGTATATAGCTATACAGGCACTTTATCATTTGCAAAATCTACAGACTTTGGTAAAACCTTTGAGAAAAAACGATTATTCAATGGTGCAAGGCCTGATATCAAACATTATGGAGAAACACTCTATCTGACTTATCTTGATCTAGAGTCAAGAGGAGAGGTTTGGTATTCAAAAAGCAATGATAGAGGAGAAACGTTTTCTGAACCAAAATTAATTTTCAAAGTTGATTGGCAGCTAGACCCGTATAATGAAGGACCAACACCAATAATTGATGTTGATGCAGACAAGGTAACCATCACTTGGAAAATGTATGACAAAGATTGGCAGTATACAGTTTGGAAGGCAGTAGACTATGGAAAAGACGGTAGTTTTGAGGTAACGAGTTTTCCTGAAATCAGAGATTAGAAAATGAAAACCAGACTTTTGATAATTACTGCACTTGCATTAGTTCCTTTGAGTATTTCTAATGTTTCAGCTATGTGTGCCGCAGAAGCACTTGAATGGTGGGAGGCATGCAATGACACAGGCCTAAACAACGCACTTCCTCTTAATCCTGTATTGTTATTGATAATAGTTGTAATTGTAATTCTTGTTATTATTGCAGGAATTGTTATCTGGAGAAAAAGAAAATGAAGACTAAACTTTTGATAATAATTGGAGTTGCTTTTCTTCCATCTCTGTTAGTATCTGTTTCAGCGCAATACATGGGAAATCTGAATCAATATGATGGAAACCATACATCGCAAGGACCATTTCCATCAGAGTCATTGTCTTTGGAACAATTTGATGAAATAAAAAAAATAATAATTTCAGATGATGCATTCCAAAATCTAGTAGATGGAAAACCCTTTTTGTTTTATGATGGAAATGGATATGCTGGTAGTACTGGGACTGGAGAATGGGATCCAGTAATCATGTTAAATGTAAACAATGAAACTACAGTCAGTATATTATTTAGTTTACAAGAAAAGAAAATTCTACAAATTGATTCTTATGAAATGGAGAGGATTCTTCCAGCACCAGATGTTCCATATGGTACAAATGTCAATGAAATGTTTGATGAAGATACAGAGTCTAGTTCCATTGAGGAAACATTACGAATAGCAAGTGGTACAGTGAATGCAGAATGGAGTGGTGGGGGTTCGGGAACTCCAATATTCGATGTATCTGGATTTCATGCAATTTCAATAATTACTGGAATATTGATTGCAATAGGTTCATTTTTGGGATTGATGATTTATTGGAGAAAAAGAAAATGAGATCTAGACTTTTGATAATAATTGGAATTGTAGTGGGTGGATTTTTTGTGATTGCTTTTACTTTACAATCCCAGCCCGTATCGTATGCTGAGCCAATCTTTGATTCATGCTATGATGATGACGAGTGTACAATTGACAGACTCTATGAATTATCCCAAAACAATTCAACTCAAACAGTACTATTAACAATAGACGAACTGGTGGATTTGTATGTTGATGCAGACTTTTACTGCCATCCAAACGCACACCATCTTGGAGAGTTTCTTTTCGGATATGTGAATCGGGATCTGAAAGTGGCATCTAGTCTTTCTGATTATAGGTGTGCATCTGGAATAATGCACGGATTAGTTGAAAATACCATTCAGGTTGAAAATATGCTGGACGGAAAACCAATCGAATCAGTGGATATCAAAGAGCCATGCAAAACTGTAAATGATGCTTTGGGAGAGGATGCAAAAAAAGAGTGCATTCACGGCATGGGTCACAGTCTTGTTAAAATCTACAACTATAACACTACACATGCACTTGAGCGATGCAATGAATTTGATGATTGGCGTGAAGTATACATGTGTAATGGAGGCTTGTTTATGCAAAACATTGGTGAATATGCAGAAAAAAGAGATGGTGATTTTATCAAATCTGACATGTATTACCCATGCAATCAAATTAACGGTACAAAAAATGCAGAAGCTGCAACACTGTGTTATAGATATCAGGCAAACTACTTTTTAATTCAGACAAATTATGATTTACAAAATACATATTCATTATGTGCAGGAATTGAGGATCAAAGGTACATCTCAATTTGCTACAAAGGAGTTGCAGCTCATTTGACAAAAGACAACTTTAATGATTTAGACAAGACGCAATCGATGTGCCTTTCTACTCCTGTCGCATATCAAGATGAATGCATAATCGGTGCAATAGAATCCCTGACAAGATTTGTATCTGAAGAAAAAGCACACGAGTTTTGTCAGAGACTAGATGGAGACCTACAAGAAAAGTGCCAAACCAGAATGAAGTCTCTTCTTGATAGCAGATTCGAATGAAGATATAATGAAATGCTGTTTTCTATGAATTGGATTTAATCATGAATAAAATGATACAAATCCAACAAGCGTGTGATGAGATTTGGAGAAAAAAAATGAATACTAGTCTATCTAGATTGGCATCTTTGATTTAGATGGTACAAGATATGACTCACCTCTGTTTGTTTTGTAACCTCTTGCTGAGTCACTAGTCTCATAGGACCTCAAATGTGCAGGATCTATGCCTGTCTGACCTTGATTCTTGTCTTGCTTTAGCTTTCTATTGCTAACTACAAACATGACTATTCCACCAATGACTGCCATACCTGCCATGCCATACATTACTCCTCCAGGAAATCCAGTTTCAGGCACATCACTGACTGTATTTTTAAGACTTGTTTCAAAGACTTCGACTCCCCCAAAAGTTGACGAGTCAGCATATCCTTCAATTGCAATTGATGCATCATCTTGCGATTCTACTATTTTGATGGAATATTTTTTATCAATCTCAAAATCCTGGCTCCATTTTCTGTCATTGCATGCACCGACTTCGACACTGCATTCACCCATGGTGTAATGCGTAATGACGTATTTTCCAGAAAACTTGTACTCTACAGCTCCTGGGATAATTGCAGTATTGTCAAATAGAGACTGCCATTTGTGTAATGGAAGATTCAATATTCCACTTGCATCAAGTATTGGCAGTTCCAGTATCTTTATGTTCTTGTCTTTTATTTTTGTCATCACATCAGGTAATAACACATCTAATGCAGACTTGGGATTGTTGATATCAAATGAACCGTACTCAGTATCTATCAGTATGGGTTGATCTAGTTTAATTCCTCTCCAGTTTGCATCTATGGTACTTTTTTCAGACTGACTTTGTATGACATGGTTTGTAATTGTAGGAATCAATTCTATTTTGTATTCAATTACTGCAGAATTTTTGTTTCCACTTAGTATTGCCTGATAATTTATCTTGGCATCAGTGATAAATGCATCACTTGGAATTGATCTAAGGTTTTGATTTATTTGATTAATCAAATTATCCATGTCAGTAGTTTTGGAATCTGCACTAAACGATATTGTCTGTGTTTTTCCTTGCAATAATTTTGCAATCTCTCCACCATTTGGATATTCAATGTAAATGACTCTCAAAAACTGAAACGATGGATTAATGGTCTCTTCTCCTGTAGGTATTTTGGCATCTAATTGTGCTGCTTGTGCATATGGCATAAAGCTAGATAAAATCAATAATGTTAAAATCACATATTTCATATTAACATATCCATAGAAATAGATATATCCATTATTATCAAATAGATGATATATGGCGGATATGTCCACATCACAAAAGACATCCATGGATATATTCAGAGGGATAATGGATCATGGTCCGCTCACACTTTACTTGGCAAACAGCAAAACAAAGATGCCAATAGGCACAATTCACAGGCACTTTAAGCAGCTGGAAAAGACAGGAAAGATACGCGTATACGAATCTAAGAAAAAAGGCAGGAAAAAAATAGAATACGGTCCTACAATTTACGGGATCATTAGTTTTTACAAACAAGACAAAGAGTTTGCCAAAAAAATCCAAAACTATTTTCTAATATGGATTGAAAACAAGGAATTCCAAAATGAACTGGAAAAGGAAGGATTTGACGTAACAATTGATAATCTCAAAAAATCAAAACAAATATTTCAAAAATACATGGATTATTTCAGTGCAGTAGAAGAGCAGATAGAGATGATAAAAAGAGGAGAAGACATTGTATCGCGTGATACATTGATTATGATTAGCTCCGGACTGTTATCGACAAACCCGCAATATCAAAAATTATGGACAGAACTGTATTCTAGTTTGCCAGGAATGAGAAAAAGTCTCGATGACTATATGGAAAACATGATAAAATCATACAAGGAATTTAAGAAAAATCTAAAGTAATTTCATTTGAAAATAAAATTATCATAGATATCAAAATAACAATTACTGGAATCAAATAAATATAGCGGTCAATTTTTTTCTTTGTGCTTTGATATGCAATGTATACAATCACTATTGCAGATATTGCCATGATTCCATTTAACACATCATATGTATCATTGATGATATTGCATTGACGTAGTCCCATAGTACAATATGAAATCAGAACTGTAAAGTTCCACATCGAGTGAAATATGATTGCAAACCAGCCCTTTTTGCTAGACCATACCCTTATGCTAAAAAAAATATTTGGAATTGTCAGCAAAAATATTCCATATGCAAGATTATCCATGGATAGTATCCCAGAATTAAACAAATGTGCAACAGACCAAACTATCCCGGAACCTAGCAATACCAATGGATGACCAGACAAGTAAAATGGAATTCCAAAAAATACTGATTCTTCTAGTAATCCTGAACTTAGTGCAAGAGATATGGATACTGGAATTTGTGGAATGGTATAATCAGAGATTAATACAGTGGCAAAATACGAACCTGCATACATCAAAATCAATCCCAATCCATGATAGAATAGCCCCATCTTGAGCAGGTATGGAATGGAATTTTTTTGAAATGGTTTTAGCCAATTTTTTGGATTGATATCATGAATTTCAGGAATCATATTTACTATGAATAATCAGCCTGTAAAATATCCATTTGAAAGGATTAGATTGAAAATAGAGACTAGACTTTTGATAATAATTCCAATAATTACTATATCTGCAATACTTGCAGTGATTGCTTATGATTTTGCATCCCTTGACAAGTTATGTGTTGATGATGGTTGCTTGCCTTTAGAATGTAAAAACAGCAAATCTCCAAAAGATTGTCCTAATTGTACTTGGGATGAATGTTGCTGTTGGAAAACAATCCACTCTTAATCTTTACAACTATACATTTACGTTACAATGAATTATTTTTTCTAGTATCATTAATGAGTAACTTCTAAATATCATCATAAAATTTGATACTTATTGTTCCTATCTGTTAGTACTATTTTCCTCTTTTCTGTGTTATTGCTTGGCATAGTAAGTTATCCATCAATTAATTTTGGAGATGAAATTGAATCTGATCTGAATTCTAATTATCTAATTTCTGCGTTTGCTGAAGAAGATGATGAAAGTGAAGACGAATCTGAAGACAATGATTCAAATGAATTACAAACTAGTGAAAAAATCATAAAGCATGAAAATCAAGCTCAAGAAAATGCTGAAGAAACTATATTGCAATTCCAATAATTATCAAAAGTCTAGTTTTCATTTTCTTTTTCTCCAAATGAAAACAACTGTAATGATAATTCCTACAGTTACAACTACTACTGGCCAATAAGCAACAATAAGGAAATACCAAGGCAATTTGTCTCTCCTATCAAAAGCATCAATTGTAGGTTCTGTTTCAGATTCATCAATTATTCTTGAAAAATTAACATTTGACTTGTGTTCTGCCCAGACAGCATCTTCTACTAAAAGTGTAGTGCCACTTGATTCACCCATAATAGTAAAGAAAACTTTAGATTCAAAAATTCCACTAGATTCATCAGTTTCAGTTACTGTTAATTCAATACCATTATGATCAGTATCTGACCACACATGAATAACAAAAGAATCTATTTTGTTATGATCTAGATTCATGTCTTTATCAGTTACTTGAATGATACCAATATCATTTGAGAAATAGTTTGGTTTGTCCCACTTTACTTTTATTCCATCATCAATTGGGGCAAGCCATTTGTCACAAAGAAAATCATTTCTATGATCTTCAAAGCTGGAAATCTTGAATACATCAACCCATTTAGCCATTCGGTAATGTTTCATTCCATCTGCTACAAACTCTGTGCAGATTATTGCAGGTAATTGTAATGGAGTATTTTCACTATCCCATTTCCTATCAGACATCTGCCAGTCTCCAAAGTTTAACTCAATATTTCTAGCATAATCTTCCATGATAGATTTTTGAGTTAGCGGGGAATTAGAGCCAGAAAATGAATCAAAGCAAGGCCCTGATGGCCCAAACAACGGAGCAGCACAACCCGCATATGCATATCTTGTTTCAAAATCATCTGCAACAATGATCAAAGACGGTATGAGGATGCCAGTAATAATTATCAAAAGTCTAGTCTTCATTATCTACATTCACTGCCACTGAAATCACTTCTATACGAGCCTTGGAATTCAATTGTTTCTGTATTTTCAGGATACATTACAATGACTGTGTTTCCAGCTAGTGAAATTTCATTCCATTCTGTTTTATCTACTAGAATCATATCGACATTGCCAATTATTTCCTCTGGTAATTGTAGTGTTAGGACTCCTGAATCCTTAGATGAAACTGATAAAACGAGTTGGAGTGAGTTACAATCCAGTTGGATATCCGTAATTGTTCCACTAGGCATTAAATAA
Source organism: Nitrosarchaeum sp. (assembly GCA_004297665.1). Taxonomy (GTDB): domain Archaea; phylum Thermoproteota; class Nitrososphaeria; order Nitrososphaerales; family Nitrosopumilaceae; genus Nitrosarchaeum. Next base: position 6,897 of record SCUP01000045.1, read on the forward strand.
TCCAAGTTGTATTGAGATTTTTTTCCAATCAATGTGAATGTTTTATCAAAATCATAATGAGGTTCGGGCTCGGAGTGTGGAGTAAATGTCGGTTCTGGTTTTGTTTGACTAGGTCTTTGGAACACAATGTCTCCTAGTGGTTCTGCCCATCCCCTTTCTCTGAGTTTTTCCAAGGATTCAGATTTTACACAGTTAGGATTTCCATTGCTTGCCTTTAGGACTACAACAAATTTTTCTTTGCATTGAATTTGGTCTGTTGGAATTCCAGATTCTATTTGGTTTGTTACGGAATTCATATTCGAGCTGACAAACATCCAGTCAGTAGACAGAAAATCTCCGGTAAAAGGGTATGACAGTGGTTTGGAGTCATCCCAGAGATACATTTCATAAAAATAAATTCCATTTGATTGTGGAGTCCATGAATATTCTAGCTTGATACTTTTCTGTGCATCAACATGAGTAGGAATTGTTTTGATAAACTCTATCTTACTTTCTGGATCTTTTGTTAAATCTCCTTCAGAAGTACTTTTTGGGGATTTTTTTATCTGGATTATCCAGTCAAAATCAAGATTATTCCTTGAGATGTTTGTCACATTAGCAGATAGTGTAATTGGTTTTTTGGTGTCTGTCGTGGTTTTACCTTCATAATTTGTTGCATCCTTTAGTATGATTGGCTTGTAGTGTTGATGCATCATTGAAGATTCATCAGATTCTGCATACAAATTGACATGTTCTGGAGTTAGGTTTGATGGAATTGTAGAATATAATGTAAAGTTTTTTGATTCAAATCCATCTAATGCTAGAGGTTGTATGTCGTCTGCAGAATATCCTGCGATACCAATTATGTGAGAATATTCTTTTTGATGGATACTGGCAAGAACATAGACATTTTTTGTGCTTTGTGTGTGATTGTTGAGTATTGCTCCTTGAATTTTCCATGTGTTGAAATTATTATCAAATTTATCCAAATCTATTTTATCAAATGATACTATCAGATCTGCAGGCTTCCATGAATAATATTCCAGATTTTCAGTTCCTGCAAACTGGAAAGACTTGATCTTTTTTGATAATTCCACATCATTTACTGTGACTTTGAATGGAATAGTCAATCCAAGAGGTATTACAAATCCTGACTTTATTGGCAGATCATCAGTAATGGTTTCCGTTTTTTCCAGTATGACATTGTTGTTTTCATCAAAGAACTGGAAATGATATGTAACATTGCCAAACGGCAATCCAAAATAGGAATCATTTTGAACTTCGCTTACTCCAACAAAGAAGCTGGTTGTTGGATCAATGTATCCATCTGAATCATAAGGAAAACAACATGGTGCAAATACATTGTTTATTGTTCCAATAGAAACTAAAATCATAGTAAATATTATCCAAAGTCTAGTTTTCATTTCCTCATCTCACATGTTGTTTCTATTTTGCTTGTAACACATACGTGTGTCTGGTTTAGCTTGACGTCAAAATTACTAGTTCCAGAAATTTTAACAAGTACGTTATTTTCATCTAACAGCTTGCCATAGGATACTGGGTTTGTAGGACATGGGAGTCTTAGAGCACTACATATGTCAAGTGCATCTTTTCCATCAAGTGTAACTTTTCCATACTTGTCTGCCAAGAAAGGTTCTTGTTTTTGTTCAAAGGATATCACCCCTCCAGTTCTGATTCCTTGCTTAGTTTCAATATTTGTGATTTTTTCTTGCTGTAAATCATAGGTAGTTGTAACCAGCATGTCTCTTTCATTAATCTGAAATGTTATGCCGACATAAAGTGGATAAGGAAATTCATTTCCATCCAGCGTGTACGTACAGCAGTTTACTTGATAGTCAGTATCTTTGAGCAAATCCCATACACGGTTATCGGCAAGTGCTTCAGATACTAGAAATTCCTGTGCAGTACCATTGACACTCTGAGGCCCTTTCCTTAGTTTGATCAAAATTTCCTGTTTTACAGAATCTGTAAAGGCATGCCCCTCTTTGCTTACTGCCCATCCTCGCAATACAAGTTTACTTTCAGTATCTAGAGAAACGCATGCAACTCTCATTTTGTCATATCTAACAGCAGGAACATTTCCATCTTTACATTGAACATCAACTAACGCAACACCGCTTTTGATTTGTTTTAGTGGAGACAATACATTTGAGACTAGATTTTTTTCATATAATTCAGTGCATCTTTCTTCATAGTATGGTTTACACCATTCCATAAACTCTTCAAATGTTTTTTCCTGCATGTCAAAGGGCAGTATGATCGAATGAATGTAAGGTTGGGTTGGATCATGTGTTGCAAAGGCAATTCCTGTAAATCCAATCAAAATTAGGAATACAATATACCTCATAGAATAACTTGCTTTTTTGAGATTCATAAATTGTTCTACCGATTCTTTCTTGCCATAAATTCAAAGACAATTGTAATTCCAGCTAGACAGAGTCCAATTCCAATCAATATTGGTTGTAACCACATACCAATTGGGAAATCAGAGAATTCATCAATACCAATTGTGACATTAATGGTAATCTGCTGAAACATTGAGAGTGTAACGCCTGCAACAAACAAAACA
>SCUP01000326.1 GCA_004297665.1 Nitrosarchaeum sp.
AGACTCAGAATTTATCCTCATGTCCTTCTTAGAGAAAATAAAATGGTTGCAACTGCCGGTGCAGATAGAATTTCAGAAGGAATGCGAAGAGCTTGGGGAAAAGCTACTAGTTTAGGCGCCAGAGTAAAGCTTGGACAATGCATTATGGAGTTTTATGTTAATGCACCACATCTAGAAAAAGCAAAAAAAGCCCTAAAAAGCGCTTGTGTAAAACTACCAGGGACAGCAACAATAAAAGTTATTCCTTGGGAACAAAAAATGTCACCATAAATTCTCTAGATCGGATTTCTTACTTTTAACAAATTCTAAAAATTCTGTAAATTCAAATTTCGTGGGTTCTCGGTTGAGAATTCTTTTTGTTTGATAATAAAATGCGTTGTAGAGTCTTCCAACAACAATTCCAAGTGCAAATGATTTAGAATCATCAATGTTTGAAAGCAATTGAATGAGTTGTCTAATTTCATCTTTGTTTGAAATAGTCTCATGAATTTTTTGCTTAATTTTCTCCATCAGTATTTCATCCATAGTTTATCTTGGATGCAATAGTTAAAAACAGTTTAATATCCAAATTCATTCCTTAGGATTGTTGCAGTTATAGTACAGTTTGGTTAATATTCGAGCTTGCCAAGTTCGTGACCCGGGTTCAAATCCCGGTAACTGCACCATTTATTTTTGATTATTTTGTACCAATCCACGTTCAATAATCTCTAATGCGGTTTCAGCTTTTTCAGGTCTAGGTAGCTGAATCATAAAGACATTATCTTTTCCATAATGAGATTTTGGTGATGAAAGTGCAAGCATTGAAGTTTTTGCAAGAGATTGAAAAAATGACAGATCCTTGTTTGCGTTGATTAGCAGTTTTTCAACAATTTCACCTTGAGAAAATGTCAAAACAATTTCCACAAAAACATGGCCCAATCCATCTTGCAATATGTTAAGATCAGTGTTAATTGCAATAGATTTCCCAGCAACTTTGGAGATTATTTCATCATATTTTCTTTCATCTAAAATTATACATGGGATGTCCTTACCATCAAAATCAAATGTGGTCACACCGTCATGGACTTGCTCAGATAATTTTTTGAGTTCATCAGACATTTTTCTTTTCCAACATTGGAACTACTTTATCACTTGCCTTTATCATAAATGGTGAAAGAAATGCAGTGATGATAGAAATCACACCTACTAGTGGGAACAAAAATGCGCTTACTGCTCCAATATCAACTCCAGTTTTTATTATAACAATTGAAAATTCACCTCTTGGGGCAGCTAATGTAAATGCAGAGCGAACAGCTTTGTCACGTTTTTGACGGAATAAGAAGTTGCCAAGCAGATTACCCCCAAACTTCATGCCAATTGCAACCGCAATTAGTGCAATAGCTATAAAGATATAATTTTGAAGTTGGGACACATCCATCAGAGCACCAACGGAGACAAAGAAGATGGCCACAAACATATCTTTAATGGGGCTTGCCAAGAGTTTGGAAACTTCAGATGATTTGGATTCGGCAACTAGGACGCCTGCAAGAAAAGCACCTATTGCAACTGACAACCCAACAATATTTGCTAATAATGCATAGCCAAAACACACTCCAAGAACACTCAATAATAAAATTTCATGGCGTTCAGATGCAGCAACTCTATCAATTAATGGTGTGATAATTTTTGTTCCAATTGTAAATGTGCCGACAATCAAGCCTGTTGCAACAATTACTACAATTAGAATAGATTCTACAGATACAGTTCCAACTAAAGCAATAGATTGTAAAGAGGAAATTAAAATTACAGCAATTACATCTTCGACAATCAATATTCCCAACACAAGAATTGTGGATTCTCTTTTTATTCGTCCCATCTCTTCTAAAATTTTTACAATGACAGCAGTACTGGAAATTGAAAGTGCTGCAGCAATAAATAAAGAATCCATAGAATTCAATCCAAGCGAACTTGCAGCATAAAAAATTGCACCTAATGTTGTAAACAGACCAATAGTACCTATACCAATTGCGATTCTTCCAATACTTTTGATTTTTGCATAAGGAAATTCAATCCCAATTACGAAAAGAAGTAAAATAACTCCTATTTCAGAAAACAGATTCAACGCAGAGATGTCAGTTAGAATTCCTACACCTTCCAACATGTCAGAAGGACCACTAGAAGGAAGAATCCAAGACCAAAGAGGAGACAGAGGCCCCAACAGCATACCTGCAAAAAGATATCCGATGATGAGAGGTTGTTTTATTTTAAAGAATGCAAGAGTTACAATTGCACCAATAATCATGATAAAAGCTAAATCAGTAACAAATGAGGTGTGAGGAATGTTAGTCTGATCAACAAAACCAGTTGCAATTTGACTCAAAATGGCATAAATTCCAGATGGATCAATCTGAAGTATAGAATTATCCACAGTATCATTTAACAAATTTGTTTAAAAACAATTGCTCACAAGTCCAACAAATGAAAATAGAATTTTTAATTTAACATAACTTTTATGTGAATTTATTATGTTTTGAACCTCTTTATGCCTAGTTATCATTAATCTAAATGCAGAATGATGAGTAGGTCAGCTGAAAATAGTGTAGAGAAATGACCTGGGGTATCTGACTGCATAACTGGTAACGTCACAATTACCTAAGCATTAATAGTACGGTACCATACCGTACTATATGATTCAATGCGAATATTGTCCAAGAGGGTTTATTGACACAGCAATCGGACTAGCTGAAAAGACCTTTCATGAGTTACTTCATGAACCAGAAGTTGTCAACAAGTAACTCTTTACATTTTTTATTTTACACCTAACTTTTTTATCATCATATTTTATTATTATTACATATGGCTACCAAAGAAACGAAGAAAACACACAAAGTTGCAGATAAAACAAAAAAGGTCGTAAAACGTGAACCTACACCAACCGCATTACTAAAGAAAGTAGCATCGGTGTCAGATTCCAGCAAGGCATTACAAAAAGAGATCAAAGTAATGTCAAAGATTTTTGGGGATAACCAAAAAGTACTCGTTTCTATGAAAGATATGATTGATGCATTAACTTCAACATTAGAAAGCATACAGAAACAATCAAAGCAGATAGACATTCTAGAAGACGACACACAAAAACTTTATGCAGGACTAAATCAGGTAAGAACCCAATCGAATTTAGTTACAAAAATCAAGGATCAAACTATAAGACTACAAGAAGAAGTAAACAAGATAAACGAATTACAAAAGTCATCTCCAAAGACTCAGGAATTATCACGACAAGTAGAAGACAGTATGAATTCCATGAGAAACAATTCACAAATGATAATAAAAATAGCACAAAGAATTGACGAAGTAAGAGACGATCTTAGAAAAGTCTCTGGAAAAACAGATTCATTTTTAGACATTGGTAAAGAGATGGATAATCTAAAAAACAGCGTTGAAGGAATAATTAAGAAAACAGGTAGCATAGAAGTGAATTCTCAGGTAATTGCTAGCTTAAATCAAGAACTTGGGAAAATTAAAGACAATGTAAATTCGGCATCAAAACTGAGTGTAGAATTAGGTGCAATTAAAATTGCAATTGATGCGATTGCTGGAAAAGCCTCAAAAATGGATTCTTTAGGAGGGGTCATAGAGGGATTAAAGCAGCAGTTTGCCACAATTGCTGCAAATGTAGATTCTGCAGCATTTGTAGGAGAGGGGTTAAAATCAGTACAGGAAGATTTTTCAAATTTTAAAAAGAATGTATTTGAGAAAACAGGTAGCATAGAACAAAAAATTTCATCCGTATCAGATATTTTAAAACGGCAAGATGCGTCTACGATAGAATTTCACAAAAAATCAGATAAGATATTTGAAGAGATGCAATCAGTCAAAAATGTTACAAACAAGGCAACCAAAGAAACATCAAAAGAAATGATGGCATTGTTAAAGCTATCAGAATATCAATCAAACATAAGAATGCATTCAGAATCAAAGTATGGAGATGCAAAAGATCTCGAGAACATGGCATCACAAACAGCAGATATTGTAAATTTATTTGATAGATTATCAATAGAGGCAGGAGAGAAAATTCCACTACCAAATGAAGTAAGACAATGGGCAATCAGTAAAATTTTGGATTGTGCAGACAAATGGGAGATTAGATTTAGCGATATCTTTGCAATTTTGATAAATACAATTGGAAAAGACTTACTAAAAGAATCAGTCAGAATTCAACAGATTAGAGATATTTACGGCATTAGAGCTGTAGATGAAATACGAAACGAGTTGAATATTTCCTAAATGCCGGTTGCTTCATCAAATGCAGTTAGCTGATCTTTCTTTCGTTTTAGAGCAGCAAAGATTCCTAAAATTGCAGCTATCCACATTGTACTAAATACAATATTAGATACGCTAACAAACATGTATGGTGTAGCATCCATAATATTTTGACGTATTGCGAAAGCGCGTTCGCCAATGTTAGTCATACCGGTTTGAAATGCAGCATTGTCTTCTGAGATTCCAGAAATAGTTTCAGCATTTGCAATCATATTATCAACATCACGTTCTATTCTAAGAAAGCTTGTAGATTCGGTAGGAAATACCCAAACAGGGTTTTTGCTTTCAGGTAATTTTTCCATAACAATTGCCAAATCTTGTTTAATTGCCATTAAATGAGTTTTAATTGAAACCGGATCAGCTGAACCAAGTATACCATCTAAATTTCCACGTATTCTATCAAGAGGGTAAACATCAGCATGATATCCATTGATTGCCATAAACCCTCCAAAAATGATAATTGCAACTACTCCAATCATTGAGAGTTGATATGTTCTTTTTGCCATTTTTTCTGTCTTGGTTAAAACAGGAATATTGCCGGATTTAATTCTTTTAAATCTTGTATGAGAGAGGCTCATGTAGGAGATATAAAAAAAGCCAACGGTTTGCAATCCAATAATAGGTGCAAAAACAGGATTATTGGAAAATATTGAAATTAAAATTCCCATAATTCCATAGACGCCAAAAAAGATCTCAAGCAATGTAGTTTTTGTAAAAGGTAAATTGTATGCTTTATCTCTCCAATTATCTTCTTTGTTAACAATTCCATATTTTGGAGTTCTTAGAAATTCATTTTTCTTTCCAAAAACAGCATCAAACACAGCTACACTGTTATTCACAGACATTCCGGCATTGTAAACAAGTAATGCAGGCAAAATCTTTGCTTTTGATTTCCAAGATTTATGATACATACTTTGAATTATCACAATGTATGCACCAGGACCCATGGCAAGATATGCGGCAATTGTCAATGCTGGAATAAAACTAACAAGATAAAGATTCATGTTTGAAGCTAAAAGTACAGGTAATGCAAGAAATTGTATCAACATTAAGGGGTAAACAATATGACGTGTTAGTTGGACAAATGCTTGAATTTTTGCTTCTACTGAAACTTTACGTTTGATTACAATGTCTGCTAATAATTTAATTGCACATTGGATAGAGCCTTTTGCCCAACGAAATTGTTGTCTTTTAGCTGCATTCATTTGAACAGGAAGTTCAGCGTCAACTACAATATCAGGTAAAAAAACACATTTCCATCCTTTCATCTGAGCTCTATAACTTAGATCAAGATCTTCAACAAGTGTAGCAGTGTGCCATCCACCAGCATCTTCTATACAATCACATTTCCAGATTCCGGCAGTGCCATTAAAATTCATAAATAAATTAGAATTGCTCTTAGCTTTTTGTTCAATTAAAAAATGAAAGTCAAGACTAAGCGCTTGTGCCTGAGTAATTGCAGAATAGTTTTCATTTACATGTCCCCAACGACATTGAACCAATCCAATATTAGATTTAGAAAAGTGAGGAATCGCTCTTTTTAGAAACCAATTTGGTGGAATAAAATCAGCATCAAAAATTGCTACAAACTCCGTATCGGTAATTTGCATTGCATATTTTAGAGCACCTGCTTTGTATCCTTTTCTTGTACCACGTCGTATATGATCAATTTGAAATCCTTGTTTTTTGTATTTAGCAACAACATCAAATAAAATATCTGTTGTTTCATCATCAGAATCATCTAAAACCATTATCCTCATCTTTTCTTTTGGATAATCCATCATACACACGGCATCAACTAGTCTCTTTGCAACATACTTTTCATTGTATATTGGCAATTGAATAGTAACTGATGGAGTTCCCACATTGGCAGTAGAAAGAATTTCTTTTCGTTTTATTGAGAGATATGTCAGATAATAGAAATTACAGGTATAAGCGCTAATAATAATTGCAGATACAATAAACAGATTAAAAATAAATTGAGTAAATGAATTAAGTGCCATTGTCTAGTTCCCAAAATGTCTGGTCAATATTTATACTTGCAAAATAATTTACTTATTTTTGCTCAAAGATCTTAATTGCTTGTGGCGGACAAACACCTTCACATGCAAGACAAAATATGCAATCAGGTTCCTTTGACATGAGGGGTTTTTTCTCAGATCCGGGATTCCCAGGAGTATCAAACCATTCATAGACTCCAACTGGACATGCTTCAATACATGCACCATCTGCAATACAGATATCATAATCAACAGATACGAATTCACCCCAAACACCAAGAATTCCATTGTTGGTGCCTTTCCTACCCCAAGTCTTGATTGTGTATCCATTTGCATCAAATGGAGTAGAGGGTTTCATTTTAGATTTGTAAGTAACATCAATTGGACCTGGTTTTGCTCCATCAGGAATTTCAAATTCACCA
>SCUP01000046.1 GCA_004297665.1 Nitrosarchaeum sp.
TATCGCAAATCCAAAAATCAGTGCACCAAATGCTGCCAATGGAATTATGATGAAAATTTTTGTCTTTAGACCCATGTTGTAGATTAAACATATTCATATAAAATTGTCACAGATTTAATCAATTATTATGGTAAACGTTCCTTTGGTTTTTGGATTTTGTAATAATGTTATCATCTCTCGAGGAATAAGATCAGATGCTTTATCGCATTTTACAGCTAATGTTCTTGGACATATAAAACCACTTTTTCTAATTACAATATCTTCCATATGAGTAAGAACAAGATTCTCATGACCTCTGCCTTCAACATTAAATTCATGTTTGCCTACTTTGATTGAAAATGATACTTTGGAATTTGGATTTTGCAATTTTTTTTTAAATGAAGATGGTAAATCAGCACAGCTAGCTGAGGCATTAACTCCAATAATACAATCACCGCTTGGAGTAAGATGTGATTCTTTTGTGATTTCAATTGTTTTCTGATGATTTGATCTAATATTTTCATGGCCAGAAAATTGGATTTCAAATCTCACGGCAGTATAAATAGCCAGACTCAAATTAAACTTTCTTGGATTTGGTTTGAGAAAACACTGTTGCTCTATTGAAATGAAACACTAGATTAAAGCACAATTTTTATGGAAAAAAGTAACAATCTATTTAATTTAATCAGAAAACAAAAATGACTTTTGTTAAAATACCGTATCAATAGTAGGAAAGATTGAGCCTGATCTGTTATCATACATAAATTTTAGCAAAGACAAGTAACGCTTTAATTAAACTTTCAAAGCATTGAAATCAAATGCTTCCTGCACAACAAGGTTATGATAGAGCAATCACGGTATTTTCACCCGATGGTAGACTTTACCAAGTGGAATATGCCATTGAAACTGTAAGAAGAGGAACAATTGCAGTTGGAATAAAATCCAAAGAAGGAATTGTAATTGCAGTGGAAGAAAAACCAAGAAAATTACAGATAACAGATATTGCTCAAAAAATATTCCAAATTGATGATCATGTAGGAGTGGCTGCTGCAGGATATATCCCAGATGCCAGAAGTCAGGTAGATAATGCAAGGTTCTTTTCTCAAAGTAATAAGATGATTTATGATGAAGCAGTCGAAGTTGAAACAATTGCAAAACATTTAGCTGATCAATGTCAACAGTTTACACAATATGCAGGAGTAAGACCTTTTGGTGTTGCATTAATTTTAGGTGGCGTAGTTAACAATAATGTTCAGCTTTACCTAACAGATCCAAGTGGAACTTACATTTCATATGATGCAATTGCAATTGGTTCAGGTTCAGAACAAGTAACTGATTTTCTAGAGAAAACATACAAGAAAGAATTATCTCTAGACGATGCATCAACATTAGCATCTGCAGCGATTTATCTGTCAAGTGAAGATAAAGAAGGAACAAGTCACATTAGAATGGCACAAATCAAATCAAAAACAGGTTTATTTGAATTGGTATCAGATGAACAAATAGCAAAATATGCAAAAACAGCTAAAGAAAAATATCCTCATGAAAAGAAATAGTATTTTACAACTAAATATGTGATTAAAGCACTTTGAAAATATCTGTTGCAATTCCAGAATCAGCATTATCTGATGAATCCTTAAAACTTGATAAGACTAGAAAGATCTCCGTTCTTGCCAGAGCTTGTGCAATTTTTAAAATAGATACTATCTATGTATATCAAGAAGGAAACTACAAAGAAGATGGAAATTTACTTGTAACTATTTTAAAGTATTTAGAGACTCCACAATTTTTACGAAGAAGGCTTTTTCCAAAAATGAATGAGCTAAAATTTGCAGGTGTTTTATTGCCATTGAAAATTCCTAGTCACTCAACGCCTGCAAATCCTAAAAAAATAAACGCCGGAGATGTAAGAGAAGGAGTAGTAGTAAGTATCAAAGGTAAACGATTTGTTGACGTAGGAATCAATGAGTTGATACCATTTTTTGGAAAAGAAAATGTAGGGAAAAGAGTAACTGTTCAGTTTAAAACAGGATACCCAGATTTTTCAGTTAAAGAAATTCAAAGAAGTGAGGTTCCATTGTATTGGGGATTTGCAGTAAAAGAGAGAGCAAGTCTTTTTTCATTGTTAACTGAATGGCAAGGAAATACAATCATCACATCAAAGAAAGGAAGGACAGCCACAAAAGAGCAACTAGCAAAATACCTAAGTTCAGATATTCCAATTTTAGTAGTTTTTGGCTCACCTGAAAAAGGAGTACATGAAATACTAGGTGGTAAAATGAAAAATATTCAAAATGCTAAAACATTAAATTTCTTTCCAAATCAAGCAACAGAAACAGTACGTTTGGAAGAAGCAATTCTAGGAACATTATCAATAATTAATGTATACAAAATAGGTTAAAACAAAAAATGGCTGAAAAAAGAAATTTCTTAATTTTAGCAATTGGGTTAGGAGTAGCAGGAATAATCATTGGCGGAATAACGATTTGGAATTTTGCAAATAATTTGTTAAAACCTTGATCATAATTGAAATAGTTCGTTAACCCAATAATTTTATCAAGTTAACCATATCTCACATGGTTTATTAGACGGTTGAAGACGATTTCGATTTATCCATGGGTCATAGAAAATATGCTCAACCACGTAGAGGAAGCGCTGCATACTATCCTAGAGGACGTGCCAAAAGTATGGAAGCACGAATTAGAACATGGCCAAAAAACAATTCAGATGAGCCAAAAATTTTAGCACATTGTGGTTTCAAGGCAGGGTGTGTACAAATAGTAACGATAGATGATCGTGAAAAAACTCCAAATGCAGGAAAGCAACTAGTTAGTCTTGGAACAGTTTTAGTTACTCCACCTGTTTCAATATTAGGAATTAGAGGCTATTCAAAAGATCATTATGGATTACATGCAGAATTTGACGTATATGCAAATGAATTTCCAAAAAGTATCTCAAAAGAAATTAATTTAAAAAACAAAGAAGGGGCAATTGAAAATGCAGAAAAAATGCTTGGCAGAGTCAAAGAAATTTTTGCAATAGTTGCAGTATCACCACGTGCTGCAGGATTAGAACAAAAAAAGCCATACATCTTTGAAGCATTAGTTAGTGGCGGAGATGTTAAAAAACAATTTACTCATGTAAAAGAATTATTAGGAAAAGAAATTAAAATTGAACAAATTTTTGAAACAGGTGCAACTATAGATGTTGCAGCAATTACAAAAGGCAAAGGATGGCAAGGAGTCATACAAAGATTTGGAGTCAAGAAAAAACAACACAAATCAAGAAAAACAGTGAGAGAAGTGGCTTCACTAGGTCCAATTTCACCATCAAACGTCATGTACTCAGTTCCAAGAGCAGGACAAATGGGATTCCATCAAAGAACAGAATACGACAAAAGAATTATGATGATGGGCAATACAGAAAATAACCAGATAAAAATAAACCCAGATGGCGGATACAAACATTTTGGTTTAGTAAAAGGAGATTTCATTATTCTAAAAGGTTCAGTTCCAGGAACATATAGAAGATTAATCAAACTAAGAAGCCAAATTAGAAATGCGCCAGTAAAAATTACCAAGCCAAATATTTTAGAGGTAGTAATATAATGAAAACAACGACATTTACAATAACAGGAACTAAAGACGGAGAAGTGGAATTGCCACCAATATTTTCAACCCCGTTTAGAGCAGAACTAATTCACAAAGCATTTACAAATCTAACTTCACATAAATTCCAACCACAGGGAAGACACCCAACTGCAGGAATGGATGTAGTAGCAAGATCAAACGATCCACCTACAGGACAGCACACAGCACGTATTGCAAAAATGAAAGGTGGTGGTGGTGGAAGACAGGGCCAAGCTGGTGGTGTTGCATCAGTAAGAGGTGGAAGACAAGCTCATCCTCCAATTGTGGATAAAGTAATTTTTAAGAAATTAAATAAAAAAGAAAACAAATTGGCATTGTGTTCTGCAATTGCTGCAACAGCATCAAAAGATTTGATACAATCAAGAGGTCACAGAGTAGAAGATATCAAGTCATTTCCAATCATAGTATCAAATGATATAGAATCCATATCAAAAGCAAGTCAAATTTCCAAAGTATTAGAAGATCTAAAATTAATGAAAGATGTCGAAAGATTACAGGCAAGAAAACCACGTACTGGAAAGGCTTCACTTAGAGGAAGAAGTAAAAAAGTTGGAAAGAGTGTATTGTTTGTCACAAAAGATTCATCAAAGATAAGCAAAGCATGTGGAACATTGCCAGGAGTAGAAGTAAGAGCAGTTAAAGACTTGAGCGTACTAGATCTAGCCCCAGGTTCTGATCCTATTAGATTAACAGTTTATTCAAAAGCAGCAATCGAAGAGATTGCAAAAATAAAATCAGCACATCTAGAATTAATGGTGAAAATACAATGAATGTAGATCAAGCAAGCAAAATCATTTTGAAGCCATATATCACTGAAAAAACATTTGCGATGATTGAAAATGAAAGTAAGATTTGTTTTATTGTGGATAAAGCAGCAAGTAAACCACAGATAATAGAAGCTGTAAGTGCATTATACAATCAAAAAGTTACCAATGTAAACACAGCAAGAACAATTTATGGTAAGAAGGCATTTGTCCAGTTTGAAACTACAGAAAAAGCCAGAGATTTAGCCACAAAGATAGGAATGCTATAATATGGACAATGAAATTTCATCAATACTAACAGAGGAGAAATAAGATGGTCAAAGAATTTCTATATCGTGGATTGCCAAAAGAAGAGCTAGACAACATGTCATTAGAGAAATTATTCCAAATATTCAATTCAAGACAAAGACGATCGCTTACCAGAGGAATTACAGATGATAAGAGAAAGCTGATCGAGGAAATAAAATCTGCAAAAGCAGGAAAAACAAAGAATCCAATAAAGACCCATTCTAGAGATTTAATTATTCTACCATACATGGTAGGTGTTACAGTAAATGTTTTCTCTGGAAAAGAATTCACTCCAGTTCTAATAAGATCTGAAATGATTGGTCATTATCTGGGTGAATATGTAATTACAAACAAAAGAGTCTCACATGGTGCACCAGGTGTTGGAGCATCAAGATCCAGTCTCTATGTACCATTAAAGTGATTGATATGGGCAGATTCAAATACGCATTTCAAAATTTTGATGCAACAAAACATGTACGTTCTTCACTAAGAGAAAAAGATATTTCACACAAACATGCTCGTGAAGTAGCTGTTGCAATAAAGGGACTGTCAATTGAAAGAGCAAGAGATTACTTGCATGCAGTAGTTAACAAAAAAAGAGCAATTGCATTTAGAAGATTTAACAATCAAGTTGGACACAGATCAGATCCTGGAATGATGTCAGGACGATATCCACAAAAAACAGTCAAAGAATTCATCAAGGTACTAGACAACTTGGAATCAAATGCAGAATACAAAGGAATGGATTTAGATAGATTAAGAATTGTAAACGCTACAGTACACAAAGGAGTTATTGTAAAAAGATTCATTCCAAGAGCAATGGGAAGCGCTACTCCAAAAAACAATGTATTAACACATGTAGAATTGGTGGCACAGGAGATATAACATGTCAGCAGTAAAAAATGTAATCAAAGATAATTACAACATGATGCTTCTCAAAGATTACTTACGAATTGCAATTAAAGATGCAGGATTTTCACATGCAGAGATTTCAAAAACACCTATGGGAACAAGAGTTGCACTTCATGTCACACGACCAGGCATAGTCATTGGAAGAAAAGGTTCTGGAATTAGAGAATTAACAGATAAACTTGCAACAGATTTTAAATTAAAAAATCCACAAATATCAGTAGTAGAAATTGAGAAGCCAGAACTTTCACCAAGTGTAATGTGTAATAGAATGGCATCACACTTGGAACGTGGTACTGCATTTAGAAGAGCCACCATGTGGACATTAAAACAAATTATGGAAAATGGTGCGATGGGAGTTCAAATAACAATTTCAGGAAAATTACGAGGGGATCGTTCTGCATTTGAAAAACACACTGCAGGAATCCTACCAAGAGCAGGACATCATGCCGAAGTAATTGTAGATGAAGATATTGCACATGTAAAAACTGCAATGGGATTAATTGGAATTAGAATAAGAATCGCAAGAAATGAAAAATATATTCCAGAATTTGAATTAAGAACCCAAAAACCAAAGAAAGCAAAGCAAGTCAAAGATGTAGATACGGGAAAGATGAGAGATGAAACAGAAGTAGAACGTAAAGCAAGAACAGAGTCTGAACAAATTGCAATAGAAGAAGAAAAAATGAAAGAACTTGAAACGCTAGAAGAAGAAGAGGCAAAATTACTATGACACGATTAAGTATGAAAACAATAAGAGAATTAAACGAAAAAGATCTTAAAAGTAAGATTCAAGAAACACGTAGTGAGCTTGCAAAATTAAGGGTAGATGGTTCAAAAGGCACATTAAGAAAAGAAAGCGGAAAGCTAAAACCTCTCAGACACGATATTGCAAGAATGATGACCAGATTAAACGAGATGAAGACAAAATGATTACTGCAGAGAATATTGCATTACATGAATTAATTGGATTACGCACAGAAATTGCAGAGTCATCAAATCCACAAATCATAGGATTAAATGGAACAATAATAGATGAAACAAAATCAATGATCATCATTAATACCGTAAATGGAACAAAAATGATTTCAAAATCAAATAATAGTTGGAAATTCTTAATCGATGACAAAGATGTTATTTTAGACGGCTCAAAAATTGCAAAAAGATCATTTGACAGAATAGGAGCAAAGGCATGACACTAAACATTGGATTAAAAGTAAAAGCACCAAGCAGAGAATGTACAGATGCACATTGTCCATTTCATGGTAAATTATCAGTGCGAGGAAAGTTATTTGATGGTAAAGTTACAAGTAACAAAGCAAAGCAAACAATTACACTACAAAAAGAATCACCAATCTATTATATGAAATTCAAAAGATATGCAAGAAGCAAAAATACAATTCATGCTCATGTACCTGAATGTATGGATGTTGAAACAGGTGATCATGTATTGACTGCAGAATGCAGACCAATATCAAAATCAGTATCATATGTTGTTGTGGAGGTTAAAGCCTAATGGCAAAACAAGCCGGAAAAGGGGTAGCAGAATTCCGTCCTTATGTAACAAGAGCAATTCCCATTGGTGCACGAGTAGTATGTGCAGATAATACAGGTGCAAAAATTTTAGAAATAGTAATGGTGCAAAGACACAAAACAAGACATGCACAATTAGCAGCTGCCGCAGTTGGAGATTTTTGTAATGTAGTTGTGAAAAAAGGCCCTGCGGAATTAAGAAAACAGGTGTATGGTGCAGTAATAATTAGACAAAAATATGCAGTTCGCAGATTAAATGGTGTAAGAGTGTGCTTTGAAGACAATGCAGCAGTTTTGATAACCCCAGAAGGAGAAGTAAAAGGAACTGACATTAAAGGACCAGTTGCAGCAGAAGCTTCAGAAAAATGGCCAAGAGTAGCTAATTTGGCATCAATGGTGGTATAAAATGAAACCAACAAAAATGCGCAATGAATTGATTTATCATCCAACATTTCATACAAGAAGTAAACAACTAGGTAGTCAATTATCAGAAGATCTTCGTAAAAAATATGGTAAAAAAAGTGTGAGAGTTATCGAAGGAGATAGCATAAAAATTGTAAGAGGAGAATTCAAAGGAGTAGATGGCAAAATATCAAAAGTATCAACAAAGAAAAGTAGTGTTGCAGTAGAAGGAGTGAAAAAAGAAAAGACAAAAGGGGATAAATTTGATGTGTATATTCATACCTCAAATCTTCTAGTTACAGGCTTGAATACAGAGGATAAATGGAGAATTGCAAAACTTGAAGGAAAAAAACCAAGTGAAAAACCAATAGTCACTGAAAAAACAACAAAAGTAATTACAGAAAAAGCAACAAAGAAAGAGAAAACTAAAGAAACAAAAGTAGCAAAGACTCAAAAAAAGGAAGTTGAAAAATAATGGTAAGCATATCTGGAAGTAAGAAACTCAAAAGACAAATGGCCCCACAATTTTGGGGAATTGGAAGAAAAGACAAAAGATTTGTAATTACAGTTAGACCAGGTCCACACAAAAAAGAGTATTCAGTACCAACTGCAATATTTCTCAGAGATATACTAAAAATTGTAACTACTTTAAGAGAAGCAAAAGCTGCAATCTATACAGGTAAAGTCAAAATCGATGGAGTTGTAAGAAAATCACTTCATCATGCAATTGGATTGATGGATGTTGTAGAATTAGAAAATGTTCCAGAAATATATCGTCTAGTCCCAATGGAAGGAAAATTACTAAAACCATTACAAATTAAAGAATCAGAGAAAGCAAAAAAATTAGTTAGAGTTACAAGTAAAACAACTATCAGCAAAGGTAAAATGCAAATAGGATTTCATGATGGTCGTTCAACAATTTCAGATACCAAAGTAAATGTTGGAGATACATGCTTAATACAAATTCCAGATCAAAAGATTCTTGAAGTGATAAAATTAGAAAAAGATTCACAAGTTTTGGTTACTCGTGGAATTAACGCAGGACAAGTCGGTAAAATTGAATCAATGGAAGAGGGAACTTTTATTCTACCCAGACGAGCAGTTTTAATTTTAGGTGAGAGAAAAATTGAAATTCCAACAGACATCATAATGGCAATAGGAAAAAAGGAGCCTATAATTCAAATAAAGTGATCATATGTCCCAATTAATACAATCCCCAATGAAAAAAATATCTTTAGAGAAAGTTGTTCTAAACATGGGATTAGGAAAATCAGGCGATGTCATACAAGTAGCAAAAAAAGCACTAGATCATATTTCAGGTAAAAAATCATGTGCACGTGATGCTAAAGAAACACAAAGAGAATGGGGTGTAAGACAAGGAGAACCAATAGGTGTTGCAGTTACAGTTAGAGGAAAAGATGCACGTGAGTTACTCAAAAGATTACTAGAGTCAAAGGGAAATCAGATCAACGGAAAATCTTTTGATAATTTTGGTAATTTTTCATTTGGAATTAAAGAGCATATAGATATTCCAGGTGTAAAATATGACCCACAGGTTGGAATCTTAGGACTTGGAATTTCAGTAACACTAACTAGACCAGGATATGGAATTAGAAAAAGAAGCAAACATAAAGCAAGTGTTGGAAAATCACATACAATCAAAAATCAAGAAGCAAAGGATTATCTAGTTAAGGAGTTTGGAGTGACGATAGTATAATGGCAAAAGATAGATCATACGAAGCTACAGGAAGAAAGAAACATGATTTTGGTAGAGGTTCTAAATGGTGTAAAAGATGTGGGGATTATACAGCTGTAATTCAAAAATATGATCTAATGATTTGTAGACGATGCTTCAGAGAAGTAGCAACATCTTTAGGGTTTAGGAAAAATATGTGATAATCATGCCGGCACAGAA
>SCUP01000390.1 GCA_004297665.1 Nitrosarchaeum sp.
CTGTCTAGAATTTGCATTCTGTATACTCCTAGATTTCTTACTCCTGTTTCTGGATGCTTTGTAGCTACTAATCCTAATGTGATAAAACGCCCAGCATCATTTGGCCATGATTTTAAAATTGGCAAGTCATCAAAAGATGCAGAATTTGATGTGACCTCAGTTACTGGACCACTGTTTTCTAGTTTGGGAAACGAGTCTGCCATTTTTGAAATCTCTGGAAGTTTTTTAATTTTATTTAGAAATCCTGACGGCATATCCATTTTTGTCATATCTACAATTCGCTGTCCAATTTCTGTAAAATCTGTCATTTCAAGACCAATTTCTAATCTTTTGATTGAACCAAACGCATTGCCCAGTACTGGCATATTGTAATTTTTTACATTCTCAAAAAGTATGGCCGGACCATTTGAATACATCGCTCTTCTTAGAATTTCTGCAATCTCTAAATTCGAATCTACTTCGGTTTTAACTCTCTTTAGTTCTCCTTTTTTTTCTAGCTCTGTTATAAATTCATGAATGTCTTCAATTGCCACAATCTTCGTAAATATGGTTCAAGTATAAGCTTAACTCGATTTATGCAAAGGGCGATACTTTTGAAATAATTTTAACACATGCATTTTAATTCCCACCATTAGTAAAATCTGCTATGGCCGAAGACAAGTGTGTGGTGTGCAAAGGAACCGGTACTATCGAATTACTGGGTTCTCAATGTCCTTTTTGTAATGGGACAGGAGAATCAAATAAACTCGCAAAATCCTATCTTGATTCTCATATTTGTCAATGTATTTTTCTTGATAGAAAACAGTGCCCTTTATGTGGTAAGAGATGTCATCATGATACTCCAAACAAACCAAAAATTTTACTTAGCCCTGAATAGAAATTTTATCCCATTGGTGGTAACTCATTCTTTCTATCATGACCCCCAGAACCAAATTTACAATAAAAACATAATTCTGATTCCATATACTTTAGCTGCTCTATTTGGATGGCTCCAAGTTTTAATGCAATTTTTGTCAAAATTCTATATTTTAATGGCATAGCTGGAATTACTTCTTGCGTGTATACTCTGTAATGATCGGGACAAAACTTTAGAGTTATTTTTGATGGTTCTTTTCCTTTCTGATTGACTTGTCTTGTAAAATTGATCTGCTCTCTGATGTACTCATGTTTTGGACATGGACAATCTTTTCCACCTGGATGTTTGTATGCTGGTGTATTTTTCCAATCAAATCCAGGATATTCTTTCTCAAAATCGTCCATTAACACAACTGTGTTCTTTGTGCATATAAAACTTGATCAGATTTCGTATTGGTAATTGACCCAAATGTAAATAAACCCCAGAAATTCATCCAAATTCAATGTCAGCTGCTAAAAAGCAAACAAAACAAGATCTTGAAAACAAGATTGCAGAATTAGAAGCTAAATTGAATAAATTGGCAACTCAACTTGAAGCCAAACCAACAGCACCAAAACCAGCTGAAACAAAA
>SCUP01000327.1 GCA_004297665.1 Nitrosarchaeum sp.
GATTGAGAAATTATCACTTTTAATTAATGATGAACAAAAAAGAAAAGACATGGGAGAAAATGGAAGAAAATTTGTAGAAGAGAATTTCAATTGGAATAAGATTGCAAAAGAGTTTTTAGAGATAACTAAATGTTTGAAGTAAATTTTATTTTATTCCAGTTACGCTTATTCCACTTTCAATTTCTTTAAAACTAGTAATTTTTATTTTGGTATCATGATACCATTTACGTACTTCATCAGGAGTATGTCTATAAGCAAATTTTGGATAGTACCAATCAAAATTTACACCTACACTTCTCTCAAAATCCCCATCTTCAGCCCAAAAACATTTTAAAAAATGCCAGTAGATAAATCTCTGTACATCATATGTGCCTGCTTTAATGTTAAGTAATTTGATATCATGTGGTATAGTGATTGTCTTTTTTAGATCAGATAGGGATTTCCCTAAAATCGTCATGTTTTTTGAAAACTCTATACAATCGCCAACAGACATTTTTGTTGTCTTGGAACGAATATAATCATCTGCAAATTCTCTTATTGGAGCCTTTTTGTTGTAAACATATATGGAAATATGACCAGTCTTTTTGAGAAATTTTGTCAGATATTTGAATGATGTTTCAGTATTTTTTGTATGATGTAATACTTGATCAGAATATACATAATCAAAAAAATCTTTTTTAAATGGTAGTTGACGCAAGTCTGCTTGCAAAAAATGTATGTTTTCTGCATCACCATATTTCGCATATGCAAAATCTATAGAATCACTAGCGTCTATTGCAAATACAAGTGCCTTCTTGTTAGCAGATAGAAAGTTTGCACTATTACCAAGACCAGTTCCTGCATCAAGAATATTATATTTTGTTAGTAGAAATTTGTTGAAATTATCAAGTGTTTTCCATTGGAATCTTTCTAAAAACCAATTTCTTTGAAATTCAAACCATTTTTTCTCATGGTATGATTTATGATATATTTTCCATTTTGATGAAAATGCATCCTCAGTCTTTACAAAGTTCTTTGTAAGATCTGTGACAAATCTAGGAATCCCACCTGTAATCTTAAATTTGTGTTTATTTGTACAGAACAAATATCCTTCTAGTATTTCTTTTTTAGATTGTTTTGTTATTTTTACAATGAAATCTTTTCTGCATGTAGGACAAATTAGATGCTCGGTAAGAAGCTGTTTCAAGCTGGTTTGACTAATTTTTTATGACTTTAAAAATATTGGGATTGTATGGGTTCATGTATTTTACAAAATATCTTAATACAGTCATGATTTTCATCATATTGAATATAATTGAAATTACTCATAGGAGGATCTCCGACAAAGATGTTTCATCTTAAAGAATTTACAGATACCCTAATGAATTTAGGAGTTGATTGTAAATTAGTTGTTGATACAGATATTTGTAGAGGTTTTCCAAGTCGTAAGATTACAGAATGGGTTCAAACTAGAAGGAAGTTTGATCACTTAATTTCTGAGTTTAAACCTGATGCAATATTCACTGACAGACAATCACATTTTACATTAATTTCAACTAATTCAAAAATATCTACATTTATTCATCTTAGAGGAGATTATTGGTCAGAGATAAAATGGTTTAAAGAAACTGTTAGAGATCCAATACAGCGTTTTATGGTATTTTTAAAGAATAGAATTTCTGAAAAATGTTTTAGAAATTCTACTGAAATCTTACCAATTTGTAAATATCTTGAGAATATAGTGAAAACACATTATCCAAACAAGAAATCTTCTGTAATGTATCAAGGTATTGCATCTTCTCATTGGTATCCTGCAGAAGGAATGAAA
>SCUP01000391.1 GCA_004297665.1 Nitrosarchaeum sp.
GGAAAAAGAATACGACATGATAGTTGATTGTACTGGATTTGCAAGAACATATTTACCAAAATTAGAAGAAGATTTTTTCTTGCCAACATATGAGTACAAAGTAGAATATGAAGACAAAGTCCCATATGAGGACTTTTACATAGAACCATTTCCAGGAATGTCTGGATATTTCTGGTATTTCCCGTTAGGTGAGAAATGGGCACATATTGGCGCAGGAGATTATAGAAAAAACCACATCAAGGCAACTGATGATTTTCTAAAAAAACATGGTGGCAAGGTTCTAAAAACTAAAGGAAGACCGATCAGATTAGCAACTCCAGGAAAGTGCAAGCCATTTTACAAAGGTAAGGTTGTAGGAGTTGGGGAATCAATCGGTACAGTCTATGCTCTTTTAGGTGAGGGAATAATTCCTAGTATGCAATGTGTTGACATCTTTTTAGAAAACATGCATGATTTTGCAGCATATGAAAAAGCAGTAGACGAACACTACAAAATTTACGACAAAGTATTCAAGTTTGTCAGAGCAAAGATTCACAAGGACTTTAATTTTTTCAAATCACTTCCAGACTTTATATCTATTTTTAGATACATGAAAAAGAATGAAGCTAGATTTGGAATGGATATTAAAATATCAGACTTGATGAAAGTGGCCAAGGCCTAACCAAAGCTTACAGAGCCAAGATTTTCTCTCATTGTTCTGCTTGATGACATGTTATAATCATAAATTATTTTGGAATAGTCTTTTAGTTCTTGCTTCATTAACTGTAAATCATCAGAGAGATAAAACCCAGGGCAATCACCTGTAAATTGATATGTTGCATGTACTCGTGCCATGCCTTTTTCATTTTCAAGCCAAGTAGAAAACGGATACAAATAACACACACCAGGACGATCTGGATGCATGCTACATCCACCCTTTTCATCTAAGAATCTACATGAAATATGAGTCCCGTCTTCATGTTCAGTTTCATCTGTCTTTCTTTTAAGATTAATCGTAGTCATTGTAGTGACTTGACCGGATGGAGTAATATCTTGCCAAGTAGTTGTGATTGTTTCATTTTTTATAAAATCAGATGATCTTTGATACTTCAATCCTTTTCCAATAGTAATTAGATCATCAGAAGTTAGAGGCAATCTACCTTGTCTGTCACAACAATTATGGCAATCGGGCCAAAAACATTTCCATAAAATAT
>SCUP01000328.1 GCA_004297665.1 Nitrosarchaeum sp.
CTAATCTCTCAAAGGATACCTACACTGTTTTTGAGCATGCAGCTTTAGCAAAATCCAGCCTAGTAGATTCTTCGGGAATAATTGAGCCTAAAATTGCATTTGATTTAGCAGATCGAGTTGCTAAAATGCACGATATTGATATCGCTGAACCTTTACGAGAATTATTAAAAATCAACGGAAAAGAACTATCTGCATTAATTATATCAAAAGAAATCGCATTAGGAAAATATTCACTTATTGATGCCACTTTAGAACAAAAATTAGATTTAGCAGTTAGAGTAGGATTAGCTATAGTTACAGAGGGAGTAACAATTGCTCCATTACAAGGAATTAGTGAAGTTAAGATAAAGAAAAACAAAGACAACAGTGAATATCTTTCTGTATCTATTGCTGGACCAATGCGTTCAGCGGGAGGAACCGAATCAGCAGTAACAATACTGATTGCTGATCATGTACGAAAAGCAGTCGGCTTAGCAAAATATCAAGCAAATTGTTTTGATGATGAAACTGGCAGATTTGTTGAAGAGCTTCGAATCTATGAAAGAGAAGCAAGTAGTTTCCAATTTCATATTCTAGATGAAGATATTGAACATGTTATATCGAATTTACCTGTAGAATTAGACGGTGTAGATACAGATCCTTTTGAAGTTGTAAACCACAAAGGAATGACTCGTATCAAAACGGATAGAGTTAGAGGAGGTGCATTAAGAGTTCTAAATGACGGATTAATTGGAAGATCTAAAAAACTGCTCAAAAGAATTGAACTATACAAATTAGATGGTTGGGAATGGCTTGGTGATCTAAAAGGAGCGGTTCAAACAGGAGATAATCAAGAAGACGCAGCAGCCAAGAGAATGCGTGAAGTCATTACAGGACGATCTGTTCTCTCAATGCCTAACAAACTTGGGGGATTTCGATTAAGATATGGTAGAGCTTGTAATACGGGATTTGCAGCTGTAGGAATTAATCCTGTGATTGCTGAGATCTTGGATCATACCATTGCTGTTGGCACTCAAATTAAAATTGACATTCCAGGTAAAGGCGCAACTATAGCTTTTGTAGATTCTATTGATACGCCAATTGTTCGACTAAAAAATGGTAATGTTGTAAAAATAAAAGATGTAAAACATGGAATTGAAATCAAAGGTGAAATTGAAAAGATTCTTCATTTAGGTGATATCCTGATCTCATTTGGAGATTTCTTAGAAAATAATGCTCAACTTGTACCTACTGGATATGTGGAAGAATTTTGGATTGAAGAATTAAAAGAAAAATTAGCAAAATATGCTCCAAACGATAAATTTCTAATCCAATTTCTAACTAAAATTCCTACTTTAGATGAAGCGTTGAAATTATCATTAGATTTTCAAATACCATTACATCCACAATACCTGTATTATTGGGATCAAATATCACCTGAAGAACTCTCAAAAATTCTACATCCAAACAAAATCAATGAAAACTCTATAGAATATTCTATAACAGAAAAAAACATTCTTGAAAAACTTGGTGTACCACACAAGATGAATGGTAGCCAAGTAATTCTTGAAAAAGAAGAAGCAAGAATTTTCTATAATCTGTTATTTAGAGAAGAACCACAAATTAATGATTTATCTACACCAAAAATTCTTTCAAAATCATCCGGAATTCAAATCAAAAACAAATTCTCAACTTCAATTGGAGTTAGAATAGGCAGACCTGAAAAAGCAGCTCCCAGACAAATGAAACCGCCAACACACGTCTTATTTCCAATTAATGATAAAGGAGGCCCAACCAGAGATCTCTTAAAGGCATCAAGACAAGATAATTTTTTCACCAATATTTTTAATAGATATTGCAATGAATGTAATGAGCCATCAATTGGAATAAAATGCTCAAACTGTGGCACTAAGACATCAATAATTTATCGTTGTGGTAACTGTCGTGATAAACTTGATAATCCATACTGTGAAAAATGTAAACGAAAAGCTTCATCACACTCTCATCAAGCGTTTCCATTAAAAGCAAAATTATTGATAGCACAAGAAAAACTAGGTTTACGCGCACAAGAACCACTCAAAGGAGTAAAGGAGTTAATCAATCAAGATAGAATTGCAGAACCACTGGAAAAAGGCTTGGTCCGTCAAAATTTTGGTCTTACAGTTTTCAAAGATGGAACTGTACGTTTTGATGCAACAAACTCTCCTCTCACTCAATTCAAACCATCATGGATTGGAACATCTATTGAAAAACTAAACAGTCTTGGTTATACTCATGATATTGATGGAGAACCACTAACAGATCCAGATCAGATAGTTGAACTTAGGATGCAAGATGTCATCATTCCAAACGAGAGTGGAAGATATCTTGTATCTACCTGCAAATACATTGATACCCTCTTAGAGAAATTTTATGAAAAATCAAATTTCTATAATGTTAAAAATACAGACGAATTAGTTGGTCATTTAATAATTGGATTAGCACCTCACACATCTGTAGGTATTGTTGGAAGAATAATTGGCTATACTGAAACACATGTTTGTTTTGCTACTCCAAATTGGCATTCTGCTAAAAGAAGAGATGCAGATGGGGATGCTGACTCCATTATGCTCTTGATGGATAGTCTTCTAAATTTTTCAAGACAATTTCTTTCTGACAGAATTGGTGGATTAATGGACGCACCATTGTTGATTCAACCACTTGTATTACCACATGAATCACAACCACAAGCACACAATCTCGAAGTCGTTAAATTTCTACCACTTGAATTCTTTAAATCAACAATTCAACAAAACAAAGCCTCAAACGTTACCTGTGTAGATATTATAAAATCACGTCTTGAAACAGAAAGACAATTTTTTGGATATTACTTTACACACTCTACAACTTCTCTTACTACATCAAAATCACGTAGTGCATATTCTACACTTGGCTCGATGCTTGATAAATTTGATATGCAAATTAGAAATGCTGAACTAATTGATGCAGTAAATACATCAGAAATTGTTTCAAATGTGATCTCTACACATCTAGTTCCTGATATTATGGGAAATCTCCGTGCTTATGCTAGACAAAACTTCAGATGTACTGGTTGTGGGAAATCATACCGTAGGATGCCGTTGATTCAAACTTGTATCTGTGGTCATAACTTAATTCCAACTATAACTAGAGGCTCTGTCGAAAAATATCTTAAACTTGCAAAGAGATTAGTTGAAAAATATGATGTTGGTGTATACCAAAGGGGACGAATTCACGCGCTGTCTGATGAAATCGATTTAGTTTTTGGAAAGAATAAAGGCGATCAATCACTATTAACTGATTATACTTAGAATCTTATCTTAACTTGACGTATTCATATGCCCCAAGTTTATTATCAAAACAATAGTGAACTTTTTGATAATTCTTTCTGAAGGCTTTTACTTTTGAAAGAATCTTCTTAGGATCCTTTTTCTCAATTACAACTTCTTTGATATATGA
>SCUP01000329.1 GCA_004297665.1 Nitrosarchaeum sp.
TTCTTTTATCATTTCTTTTGCCATAGATTTTACTAGTCCCATTTTGAGATATGTGCTTAATTTTTGGTTATAAACCTTGACAGCTAAACACTAACAAGAATATATCCTGTTTTTCCTTTTGCCAACTTCACATTATTTTCTTTTTGATATAAAATAATCATCATCAGATTCCATCGTATGTTTTTTCATTCTGATAAAATATATCAGTCTTAACAAATCAAGATAAATTCTATATGCAAATTTATTCTCCCTTATTCTTGGTGCGATTTTATCCCAGAAATATCTAGTTTGAATTGAGGATAATCTGGAATCTCTAATCACAAAAATGGTTGTCTTTGTTTTTTCAATAATTTCCATTGTTTTTGGACTAAATGCTTGATCAGATTGATTTCCAGCACCCATTATAATTATTTCAGGTATTGTGCTGTTAAAATGTGCCAACAAATCACGCATCACATTTTCTTTTCTTGAAGGTATTTTGTGTATTGGAATTTTTTTGATATCTAGATCAAACATTCGTTCGTTAAGTTTTGCCAAAATATCTCGCTCTTCTTCTGGAGAACCTGTTAATCCACGGACTATTCTGATTTTACTATTTAGTGATTTAGCAAGTATGTCTGAGATTTCCAATCCCATATTGGAATGTCTCCCCTTGTCATATGAAACAACAATGTTTGATAACTCTGTATGAAAATTCTCTCCCATGTGAACTCCCATAATATCACAGGTGGTAAGTGAGAGTAGTTTTCTATTATTTTTTAGACTGTGAAAATCCATTATTAGCAGATTAACTCCTTGTTGTTCTACGGTTGCAAGAATAGCTTCCGTGGTATCATGTGTTAATCGTATGAGATACCCACATGGAACTGGCCATGATTCTTTTTTTAATTCATCAAATGATCTCATTGCAGGCTCTGTAAATTTCTGAGCCTCTGTAAGTGGTAATTGTGTAGGAATTGTCACTATATTCAAAAATGAAACTTCGCCATCCTTTTGTTGCGCAATAGCTGACGCTATTTTTGCTAATTTTGCAGAGTGTTGATCAAAAACAACCATTATTCGGTAATCCTTTCTTTCTTTTGGACCCTCACTGGCAACTAGAGGTGAATGATGTTCGATTTCTTTTTTAACAGAATATATTTTGTAAATTGAAAAGCCTATCAATATCCAAATAATTGCAATCAGCCAGCTTAGTGGATTATAGATCAAAAGATATATCGCAAGTCCAATCTTGGTGAATATTCCAATTAAAGGCAAAACAGGGAAAAAAGGCATCTTAAATCCATAGTCTAGTTTGTGTCCGTATAATCGACGGATTGTTATGGCAGCAATGTTTACCTGAGTGAAAAGAAAAAGAAACATAACACTTGCAGCCAGTGCAATTTGTTCAAGTGGTAACAGTAATGCAACTATTATCATTATTACTCCTGATGCTATTGTTGCATAGTGTGGAGTATGGTATTTTTTGTGTAGTGTACTAAATTCTACAGGTAAAGTGTAATGTCTTCCCATTGCAAATGCAACACGACTAGATGAAAATGTAGTTGCATTTAATGCAGATAA
>SCUP01000330.1 GCA_004297665.1 Nitrosarchaeum sp.
ATCTGGTTAGATATTGATTGAACTAATAATCCCTGCAATAATTTCATGTTTAGTTGCATTTTTTACAGTATACTTTATCACTCCACCATTAATCAAATTTCTGCAAAAAAGAAATCTTGCAGTAAAAGATGTGAACAAAAAAGATCACACCATGGTAGTAAGGCCAGGTGGTCCCTCAATTATTGCTGGAATTATTGCATCTGAGATTGTTTTGTATTATTTTTTCCAACTCGATGAAATTCTTGCAATAATGATTACTAGTTTTATTGCATTTGTGATTGGTTACACAGATGATAGAAAGGTTATGGGTGGATGGTTCAAACCAGTTGCTTTAGTGATTGCATCATTGCCAATAATTTTACTTGGAACATATGATTCGAATTTAGCATTTCCGTTATTTGGTGCTGTCAAAATACCTATTCTTTATTTTGGATTGATAATTTTCATGATTCCAATTACTGGTAATACGATTAATTCCATTGATGTGCTAAATGGAGTGGCAAGTGGTTTTATGATGATTGCAAGTTTCTCACTAAGCATTGCATTATTTATTTTACAAAACTATGAAATGGCAATAATTAGTTTACCACTGGGATTTGTCTCGTTGGCATTTTACAAATATCATAAAATTCCAAGCAAGATATTTCCTGGCGATTCTGGTGCTTTGACTTTGGGTGCCATGTATGGTGCAATTGCAATTGTTGGCCATGTAGAAATTATTGCAGCTGTTGCACTTTTGCCGGCTATAATTAACTCATTTTTATTTCTCTCAAGCATGAAACGAATTGTAGAGCACAGACAAATCAAAGGAAAACCAGTAGAGCATACTGAAGATTTCAGACTCAAAGCAACTAGTGATAAAACTGCGCCTATTACACTAGTGAGATTAATTCTTGCGGCTGGACCATTATCTGAAAAACAAGTTGGATATGCAATTTTCAAGCTAGCAATTTTTTCAGGGATACTGGCAATAATTACTGCATTTATGATGAGGGTATCAATTTGAAGATAGGGCTTTTTGGATTTTTGTTTGTAATGTGGGCTTTGATTATTGCTGGAGGAGGAATTCTAGTTGCAATTTTAGGTCCTTTTTCTATTTCTGGTTACGGTGATCTTGATTTGTTGTTTACTTCGATACTTAAAGCAATTATTGCAATAATTCTAGTGGTAATTTGGGTTTTGGTTTTATCGAAATTAAAAAACTGGATATTTAAAAAAGAGATAAAATCCTAACTTTCAATCCACTGTTTTTGTTTTTTATCATATTCTTTACGTGTGTATCTTATTGTTGCTGGAGTCCCGATAACTACAGAATCTTCTGGAACATCTCTTGTTACTACTGCACCCATTGCAACAACACTATTTTTTCCAATGGTTACTCCTGCTTTAATGACAGCTCGTGCTCCAATTATCGCATTGTCTTTTATTGTAACTCCAATCATTTTATCACACATTGGATATGGATCGTTTGTAAGTACAGCAGCAGGTCCTATGAATACATTTTTTCCAATTCTTGAAAGTGGTGGAATGTATGCTTGTCCTTCTATCTTTGTGTTCTCTCCGATTTTTACATTATAATCAATATGAACAAGTGAGCCAATCTTTACGTTGTCTCCGATTTCTACATTATCTCCAATGTATGAAAAATGCCAAATCTTGACATTATTACCAATTTTTGCTTTTTCTGAAATAAAATTAGTAACCAATTATATCACAAATGCCATGGGTTTGCCATGGTAATAATTTTTTCAGGCAAGTTCTTCTTGTTACTTGTAAGAAATTCCATCTCTTGTTGCTTGTTTCTTAATTCATCTGGCAACATTATTGGTATTTCCTCAATTATTGGATAAAATCTGGAGCATTTGGAGCAAAATAATGCCCCTTCTAAAACAACATTGTTTTTTTCTTTAATTTCATATAATTCCAAAGGATGATTCTTGTCTATAGGACATGCCAAAATGTCCATCATTGTTTTATTCATTTTAAATCCAGATAAATTGGGATTCCTTTTTGGCTAGATAAAAGTGCAGCTTCTGCAATTTTTGTTACATTTACTGCTTGTTGCGCTTTTACAACTGTCTCATTTTTTCCTTCTATAGCTCCCAAGAAGCTTTGAATCTCTAATAGTAATGGTTCTCGTTTTTCATTGTGTAAAATTTCAGGTTCTTCTTTTCTCTCTACTTTTACCTCTTGTGAGATAAAATCTGATGTGATCAGTGCATCAGTACAAACTGCAGTAAATGTCCTAACTCTCTTTGGTGTAATCCAATTTGATGAAATAATTGCTACTTTATCGTTTTTGTATCCTAACATTATGCTTGCAAAATCTTCATGTTCATGATTTATCCTACCTGATCTTGCAAAAACTACCACCGGCATATCATCAAAGAGCCAATTTGCAGTATCGATGTCGTGTACCGAAGTATCATAAATTATTCCAACATCTTTGATGTGAAGTGGCATTCTATTTTCTCTATGAAATTCAAGCATTACTAGTTCTCCATATTTTTTTTCTTTGACAAATTTTTTCACAATATCTACTGCAGGATTAAAACGCTCAATGTATCCACATGTTAAGATGACTTTGTTTTTTTCTGCCAACTCTGCAATTTTCTGACCGTCTTCTGATTTGTATGTCATTGGTTTTTCTACAAACACATGTTTTTTTGCCTCTAGCAATTTTGTAGCAATCTCTGTATGCGTTGATGTTGGTGTTACAACAAAAGCCCCATCAAATTTTTCAGATTTAATCAAATCATCTAATGAACTATAATGATTGACTGAATATTTTTCACCGTATTCCTTACTTCTTTGAGCATCTGCATCGCAAACTGCAGAGAGTACACCTAGTTGTGATAGTATTCTAGTGTGGTTTTTACCCCATCCGCCAGTACCAATTTGAACAATTTTCATCTAATACACCGCAGTTAACCAATGAGAGTAGTCCTGGTTTTTGTTCATTACTATGTCTGTGTATTCATTCATCATTTTTTTGGTAATATCTCCAGGCTTGCCATTGCCAATTTTTTTACCATCCATTGCAATTATTGGTGTGATCTCTGCTGCAGTACCAGTAAGAAAAATTTCATCAGAAACAGTCAATTCCCTTCTTGTAATTTCAGTTTCTGTTACATCTATGCCACGATCTCTTGCAATTTTTATGACAGCATCACGTGTAATTCCATTTAAAGCTGAAGATGATAATGGCGGCGTAATTAATTGACCTTTTTTTACAATGAAAATGTTTTCACCTGGTGCTTCGCTGACATTTCCACTATGATCTAGTAAAATTGCTTCATCAAATCCATTTCTTTTTGCTTCTTGTGTTGCTATGATTGAATTAAGATAATTACCACCCATCTTTGCTTGAGTAGGCGTTGACATGTCTGAGAATTTTCTCCATGATACAACACCAGCAGTAATTCCATCTTTGTCAAATAAATTACCAAATGGAAATATAAAAATTGCAACATTAGTTGGTGCCTTTTCTGTCACATGTAGATTTATTCCATAATCACCAATAAAGTAAAAAGGTCTAATGTAGCAAGATTTTTTTATTTTATTTTTTTCACAAATTCCAATTATTGCATCACTGATGATTTTATCTGAAAAATTAAGTGAAATGTTATAAAATTGTCCTGATCTTCTAAATCGCTTAATGTGCTCATCTAATCTAAAGACATAAAGATTTTTTCCATTCCAATATGCCCGTATTCCTTCAAAAACTGATGTTCCATAGTGAATTGCATGTGTTGTTATTGGAACGTTGGCCTTGTCTAATGTTACAAATTTCCCATCAAACCAAACATATTTTGAAAGAGGCAACCCCATAAAAAAATCTCCATCATATCAGTAATTAATCTATTCGGGGAACTATGATATTTTCTCTAAAATCTTGGATTAGTAGATGATTCTGATCATTTCATTTGATAAAATACCAAAGTTTGAAGATGTTTTTGAATTATTCAAATTTTCATATGATCAAATGATTGTAATAATTTGAAAACAATAAAGATTTGAAGATAAAAATACTGAAAATATAGATCTGATTTTGATCCGTGATCATTTTTTCTTTTTAAAAATGTATTCTGAACATCACCCATTTTGTGTAATTTTTTTAATTTCACCTGTAGAAATCCAAGTAAATCATCGTTTTCATTATGGCAGCAAAGAAAAAAGCAGCAGCTAAAAAAACAACCAAAAAGGCTTCAAAAAAGAAATAGACTTTTGAAGCTTATTTCATTTTTTCTAGTCTAATCTTTATTTTTCATATCTTTATTTTTCTAAAAATTATCATTTTCTAATTTCACTCAGACCATCCCTCTTTTGGAAATTTCATTCCCAAAACTCGGGTCGTTTTATCTTCTAAATCTGAAAATTTCTTAATTATGTCCCAATTTTCTTTAATAATTTTTTCAACACTTTCTGGTACATTATTTTTCCAATTTGTTTCTCTTCCTAATGCTGAATCATAGAGACTTTCTTTTACAGCTGCGGCAGATAGTGTTTTTCGTTGCCCAACTTTGGGTTTTAATCTGTATAATTTGAGCATGTATCCTTCTGCTTTATCCCCTGTATATGAAAAGAAATCACCTTGTACTCCTTTGAGTATTTGTTTTCGCAACTCCCAAGATCTAGGTGACAATAATGGCGGCATGTATTTTTTAAAAGGAGCAAAAAAAGCATAATCATCTGTCACCAAAATAGAATCCCCAAAAATTGATGTAAGCATTTTTTTTCTAATCTCAAAATTAAATGGAAAACTTTTACTGTTGATTTCTTTATCTCCTGATTTAAAAACAACAGGCATGACTTTTACTTTGTCTGCATTCTTTTTTAATTCATTAATTATTTCAACATGTGCATTGGTTACAGGATTTAGATGTGCAAGATATAGTGCAGTTATCAACTGTATTAACTAAAAAAATGTCATATTTCAATGATTGACTTTTACAAAATATGGGGACGATGGGACTTGAACCCATGACCTCCAGCACCCGAGGCTGGCAGTATACCAAGCTAACCTACGTCCCCACAAATAAGAATAAACCGAAGATTTTATTTCTTTAAATTGATTAACCGTATGATTCGTACTTTACTTCAAAGCTTCCATCTGCACGTTTGTCATGTTCTGTAACAAAACCTTTTGGTTTTAAGAAATCCATTACACCATCAATTGTTCCTTGCCAACCACAGACATAAAATATTGTATTTTCTTTAGTTATTTCATCACCAATCAATTCTTCTAGTGGAGAAATTCCATTGTCTCTTGGTCTAAGAAATGTTTCAACTCTTCCAACCTGACCTGCCCAAGATCTGTTAAACCATTCTTGTGGTCTACTGATAGCTGCTCTATATTTGAAATTCCATTGATCTTTTCCTCTAGCTAT
>SCUP01000331.1 GCA_004297665.1 Nitrosarchaeum sp.
TAATAGACCGGTTTTAGTTGTAAATGCAATGGGACGTAGAAAAACTCAAAAAATTATACGCTCTGGTCCAAAAAACGCAACAACTGGAATGTGTCCATTATGTAAAACAATAGGTAAGGTTTTCCTTCTTGGTCCACCTGGTCAAGAGAGAGGAAAATGCGAGAAATGTCGTCAGGAATTTGAATTATAGATTAAGCTTACAAATACACCTTTTATCTTTCATTTACTGTCTATCTTCTGATGTTGAAGGTTTACGAAGTTTTAAAAATTTTTGATTCTGGCAAAGACTATGGATTTGACATACGTCCACAATATGCCAAATGTCTCTCAGTGATGAAAAATGGAGACAAATTTGATTCAAATCAATTTGTAAAAGATCACAGAAACGAGTTTACTCAAAGGAGAAACACCGTAGAGGCAAATCTTGCAGTAATCTACAAAGCAATCACACTTGGCAAGAGAATTGGAATGCTAAAAGAAATTCCAAATGACAACACTCCAATACTGTTTAACGATTTTTGTAAACTTGAAACAGTGTCCTACTTTAGAAATCAATTACGTGGTAGCAATCGTAAAAACACCAAATCTGGTACCAATGGTACTAAGGACACATACGCAAGACATCTTTATTATTTCAACAACTGGGTTTTTGGAAAAAATTTAGAATATACAACAGAAATCAAGCTAGATAATGACACATACAAAAAAGAAAAAATGCAAACCACTCTCAAAGGAGTAGAACATTTTCTAAAAATATATTCTAAAAGTCATTTTGACAAAAAACCCTTTGAGAAACTAATCAAGAGTTACTTTTTGGAACCTGACATACAATCAAAGAGTGAATCCGTAAGAAACATTGCATTTTTTGCAATCAATGAATATTTCAAAAAGAATGACGAACCAATAGGATTGACCTTTGATCCTAATGCAGGAGTTCAACTTGCCAATGATAATTCCGAGCAGATCATGAGACTGGATGAATTTTTACGAATACTTACAGTAGGTCAGCCCAGTATCACTGAAAAAGCAGTATTTCTGTGTAAATTTCAAAGAGGATTGGATTCCTCTACACTTGTTGATCGATTTAATTTTGAGGTCTGGTCTCAACTGGTTGAAGCATTTGGAACAGAAGACTATGCAAAATGGGATTTGAAAAAATGCCCAATCATAATAGAATTAAAACGAGTAAAGACCAACGTATCTCACTTTGGATTCCTAGATTTGGATGCAGTTTCTGCTGTAATTGACTATCTTCATTATAGAAAAAAAATTACTGGAAAAGAAATGAGTAACAAAGAAGCACTGTTCCTGAATAATTTTCAACATCCTATAGGTGAGGTTTGGATTACCTCTAGTTTTGCTAGAATGAGAAAAAATGCAGGGCTAGATGAGGTTTTAAATGAACAAAAGGTAGTCAATGGAACCAGAAAGAAGTATAGAATAACTGCTCACGAGACACGTGACCTCTTAAAATCAGTATTAATAGAATCAGGAACTCGATATGATTTAGCAGAAGAGTTCATTGGGCACAAGACAAAGGATTCCTATGAAAAACAGATGAAACTCTTTACCTCTACACTACGAGAAGAATACATCAAAGCATCAGGTAGATTAAACGTATTTTCAAAGTTTCAGGAAATATCTAAGGGGGCTAGTACTACAGAGGATCTAGAAGCCAAGCTAAAGGAGATGGCTCTAAAACTGCAAAAAATGGACAAGAGAATCTCTAGAACCGATAAACTAAGACGGAAATAACAAGTTCTCCAATTTTAACACCGATAAAATTCCACACAATTATTCTAACGACATATTTTAACTATGTTTATTTTTATTTCTAATTTTCTTGTATGTTTTTTCTCGTAACGACTCTAATCGTTTAATGTCTTCAGATGTGACAGATTCAGGATCGTCATCTATCTTACTCAACAGATTACCTTCTTCTTTTGACATAATTGCATAATACTCCAAAGAGTCAGCATTGATGGATTCTAATAATTGCACATAGTCTACATTAATGCCTAATTGAAAATTTCCTTTAGAGATTCCTTTCTGTTTTTCATTTTTTATGTTATGTTTTATTTTATTAAATATCAGTTCTTCAATGTCTGCTACGTCCTCTCTTGTAAGTAATTTTATGTTTTTCAAATCATTATCCATGACAAGATGAGATGAAATACCCCATGGTAATGAAGACGAGACAATAGATCCTTCTAAATGCGAATAATCATACTGAATGATTCCTCCTCGTTTTTTAATATTTTTTAAATAATTAGCAGCTAACATTATGTCACCAAGATTGATTATTCCTTTGTCACCTAATTTGTAAACGCGTTTACCGTTTTGTATAGCAGGTTCAATTTCTCTAGTAGCCAGTAATTCCTTGATATGCTTTGCAAGAGTGGCAGATGAAAATGCAGGTTTTAATTCAGGTGTTAATTTAGATGTTAATTCTAATTTTAATTGAGTATAACTCTTTTCTTCGGATTGTAATGATTTGAGTATTTTATCTTGGTTCATTCTTTTTTCCATCTGTTGATGAAAATTATAAGACTCCATGATTTGTTCATAATTAAAATCAAGTAATTAAATTCATTTACTTTGAAACATTTTTTTATGTTTAACAACCCTAAACTGGGTTGAGTTTAGTAAACTCAGATCACTCCAATCATCTTAATTACATATTATCACATAACTTTTGATGACAGTAAGTGACTCAGAATACGAATGTGGTTGTACAGAAGATAAAAAGTACAAAGTTATCTTTGATGGAGATTCCACTGGAAATTACATTGTAGAATACTGTCAGAAATGCTATGATCAAGACGACAAACAATTCATGATTTCAGTGGAGGGGCTAGAAAGATGATGATGAAGATGTTGCATGACAGCAAACCAAGTAGATACGATACCAATAGGTTACAAAATACACGTAATTTTGACAGCATAGAAACTAAAAATAATCAAGTATCCATTAATCTAATTGATAACGCAATAGTGGATTGTCATAATGAATTAGATGAAATAATAGATGATGAATCAAATAAAAAAATACCTTATATTGATTTAGTCAAAGTGGATAAAAATAATAAAGATGAAGGTGTTACATGTAGAATTCATATTAAATTATCACACATTCAAAGATTACAGAAATGGTATAAACAAAAATATGAAGACAATTTAGGCATAAGTAAAGAAGTTCAATTAATTCTAGACGAATATCTTGATAAAGTTGAATCTCAGCAAGAGAACGAAACATCTTCATCATCTTATATCCAGTATAATAATGCAACACCTAGAATAGATGTTTTAAACAAACTGTTAGAAATTTCAAATGAATTAATGAATAATATTTCCAATATATTTTCCAAGTCTGAGTTGTTACGAATTGTAGAAAAGCAAAAAGGAATAAGAGATGAACGAGTAAGAAACAAATATCATGAATGTTTACTTCTGTATTCAATTTGGATGAATCAAGCAAATATCAAACATGATGAATACAATATGTCTGGATTTCGTAACGGAATTTTGCATTTAATTAAAAATAGAGAGGATAACCAAAAAACAGGTAGGATTAAAGATGATTATGCTGGCTCAAAACTGAAAAAAACAACTGAGGAGGGCATAGGGGTCAGCACCACTATGCAACAAATTATCAATGAATCAAGCAGTCAAATTCCTGCACTACATGATATTAGAATCAAATTTCCTTCCAAACAACTACATCAAAACGCTGTAAAGGCAGGAAAAATACCCAATAGTCGTAATAAAGGGATATTTGAAAAAGGCATAAACGTTTCAAAAGACATTACTGCAAATATTGCAATTTACCCAAAGTCAGTTACGGTTGAGTTGGCATGTACCTATAATCCAATCAGTTATGATTCAAAAGGAGCAGAAGAACTACTAAAACATGTAACTTTCATCAGTGATTTCCTATCTAAAACATACCGCGCCCAAGATATCCCAAATATCTTAGAGTGGATTGTAACATATTATCATTTGAATCAGGATGGGGCAATAGAGTTATCAGGAGAACAATTTCATAGAAAAATTTCAAATATTGCAGAACGGGGAACGACAGAGTATGCAAAATCGTTTCCAGATGGTAAACAATACATGCGTTCTGAAAGTATCATTACCCCTAACATCTTCCTCAAAGACCAGTTAAAGAATATGCAAATCGTGGGAAATTGTTTTAATTCACACAATGAGATTTGAAGCAGTTAGGAAAATATGCTTTTTAATTACTTGCGAGTAATTACAAATGATGGAAGAGAATCAGCACAGGATCTATGCAGAAATTGATCAAGATACCATCCTCAAACTTGTAAAACTGAATAAACCAAATGAACTCCAAGCAGATTGGCTCAAATCACTTGTGGAACATGCTTGTAATTGTGAGAAGTGGCGGGAAGATCAGGTATAATGGTCTACAGACGTGAACATTGGCAAATATCAGATAATTGCAATGGGATGGATTGCAAGATACTTACAGCGTATGTAAGGATAGAAGGCACATGGATTCGAATAGGTCATTATGGTTCTGAATGCAAAAAATTTGAACCACTTGATTTACAACAAGAAGAAAAGGAAAGATTAGACAAAGAAAGAATGATGCAACTTGTGGCAGACTTTAGACAAGTCAAACAAGAGAATAGAGCGAGATTAAACACTATAAAGAATGAATTGAATGTGAGTAACTCATTTTTCAAATAACAGAATTTAGCATATCAAGATGTAACAGTTTGTAAAATAATTGATAAAATTATAAGACTTTTTCCCATTACAGGCTACAGTTTTAGGACTTTTTCTCGCGAAAAAAAGAAGATGTTACACCTTGAAATTAAATACATACTCAGAAAGCCATAATTCATACAATATTGAGAAAATAATCTAACAGACAGGTTCGATATTTGTTCCTGAAACAACATCTTTTGTTATATCAAAATTTAGATTTGG
>SCUP01000332.1 GCA_004297665.1 Nitrosarchaeum sp.
AATCTTATGTTGACAGATACAATAATGAACCAACTTACAAAAAATGGTTTGATGAAAACTATCCTGAGTACTCTTCAATTTATGAAGCAGTTGGTTTAGATGAACCAAAAACTGAAACCCCACAAGTTGAGAAACCTCAATTTGGAATATGTGGTGCCGGAACCAAATTAATTGATGGAATATGCACTCTTATTGAAATACCACAAGCCAAACCTTGGTGGAAGTTTTGGTAGTATCTGATTTTATCTTATCATAATCAAAAGTTATTTGAATCTTAGTTTTCTCAAATTTGTGGTTTCTTTTAGAAGATTATGTTCTAATTCTCATAGATTTGTCTTTTAATGTCTAATACATGATCGTTGAAAATCTCAATTCCTGCATCAAATAGATTCATTGTATTTTCAACCGTATTGGATTGATTTTCATCTATTCTTTTGTTTGTTAAATACTGACCAGAATCATGAATATATTTTTCAAAGACCATTCCAAAAATACACTCATGCATGTTTTTAATTTCCCATTTTTCCTTTGTTGAATTTATTAAATTAAAATATTTTGGAATTTGGCTTGTTGCTATTTTCAACAAGTTTTCTAGTTCCATTTTGTCTTCTGTTTTGAGTCCCATGCTTTACGATTAATCTGATTTTATCTCTAAAATTAAGAGTTTTGATTTTACACAGACAATGACTTTTTTCTGAGGCTAATTATTTCATTTTCTAAATTTCTTCTGACCTTGATTGCTGTCAAAATAATCTTACCAAAACTAGTAACCTTTCTCACACTTTGCCGGTTATACAAATCTCTGAACCTTAAGCCATGACACATGACGATATCGATATTATCGGTAAAAACGTCAAAGACATGTACGGAACATTCATGGGTAAAGTCATTGGAACCATAACTGACATTGATGGCAGCATCCAATCAGTAGGCGTTGACTGCGGTTCTCAAGGATTACAGCAAATCCAATATGAGCAATTAGTAGTTCAAGGCAATGTTGTTATATTCATTCCAAAATGGAGACTGGACTCTCAAAGACTTCTTCGCGAAAAACAACTAACTTTACGTCGTCTAAAAGCCTTGATTGATATTGTTTCTGAAAACGATGACATGAAAGCAGACGCAGAAATAATTCATGAAAAATACAAGTCAAAACTTGCATCATTAGATGAAGCAGAACAACAAATCAAAGCCAAGCTTGAAGCAAGATTGACAGAGTTAGATGAACAGATTAAATCCGCAAAGATGTTGCTATTTGATGCCAAAGTACAATACAAGAGCAATGAGATCTCTGATAGTACATTTGAGACAGTAAAGACATGCTCTGCAGAACTAATTGAGCATGTTACTCACGAAACTGCAGAAATCTCAAACGTTAAGAGAAGAATTGCAGATCTTGATGCCGAAGTACTAAACATAACAGCTCCTCCACAAAAACATCTCCAAGAATCAGCCGTTTCATATCTGGACAATTCTGAATCACAAAAAGTTCAGAGCATACTTCCAGAGGCACCTACCGCACCAGTCACATACTCTTCAGCAGTACCCTTTATTGCTGAATCTCTGCCAACAATTCCAGAACCACCCAAACAGGTGAAACCAGCAACATCTAACAACGAAGACGATTGGCTTGCCAGAATGGAAGCACAATAATTTTTTTAACTTATTTTTTCTTTAACATTTACAAGTCTGACGCTCTACACAATTTTGATGTCAGAGATTAATCTCGGCCTTGGAAATAATGACACCATAACTAGAAAGGAAGCCGAATCTGATTTTATCGCTTTTTGGGAAAAACAAGCAAAAAATCTCTCTTGGTTTTCAACTTGGGAAAAAGCACTAGACTGGAATCCTCCTTTTGCTAAATGGTTTGTAGGTGGTACAATTAATGCCTCATACAATACACTGGATATTCACCAAAACAAGGCCGACAAACCTGCAATTTTGTGGGAGGGCGAGAATGGAGAATCCAGAATTCTCACCTACAAAGACATGTGGATTCAGGTTCAAAAGTTTGCAAATATCCTCAAATCACTTGGTGTTCAAAAAGGCGACAGAATAACTATCTATCTTCCAATGATTCCAGAACTACCAATATCGATGCTTGCATGTGCTAGAATTGGAGCAATACATACTGTGATATTTTCTGGATTTAGTGCTGCCGCAATTAAAGACAGAATATACGATTCAAAATCAAAAATTGTGATCACTGCTGATGGTGGATATAGACGCGGTAATATAATAAAACTCAAGGAAGTAATTGATGAATCCATCAAAGATTTTGATTTTGTTCAAAATGTTATTGTAATAAAAAGAGCAAAGAACAAAATCAATTTGTCTTCAAAAGACATACTTTGGAATGAGCTAATGCATAATGTCTCTGATATTTGTATTGCAGAAAAATTAGATAGCACTCATCCTCTTTACATTTTGTATACTTCGGGAACAACAGGAAAACCAAAAGGAGTATTACATGGAACAGGTGGTTATCTGACACATTTGTATTCCACATTCAAGTGGGCATTTGACATTAAAGACTCCGATGTATTTTTTTGTACAGCTGATATTGGATGGGTTACAGGTCACAGCTATGTAGTTTATGGTCCGTTGCTACATGGTGCAACTGAAGTAATGTATGAAGGCGCACCAGATTTTCCTGATGCATCACGAATGTGGGAAATCATTCAAAAATACAAAGTTACAATTTTTTACACTACTCCAACGGCATTACGAATGTTTATGAAATTTGGCGATGAACTTCCAAGTTCATTTGATCTTTCAACTCTTAGGTTATTGGGAAGCGTAGGTGAGCCAATCAATCCTGAAGTGTGGAAATGGTATTTTAAAATAATTGGAAAAGAAAAATGTCCAGTAATTGATACCTGGTGGCAAACTGAAACTGGTGGTATGATGATCTCTGCTTTGCCTGGATTAGAAACAATTCCACTAAAACCTGGTTCTGGGACTAGACCTATTCCTGGATTAGATATTTCAGTAGTAGATGAAGCTGGAAACAACATTCCTCCAAACACCAAAGGTTATCTTGTGATCAAAAATCCTTGGCCCGGAATGTTCTTGACTCTCTGGGGTGATGATGAGAAATACCGTGATGTGTATTGGTCAAAATACAAAAACTGTTACTATCCTGGCGATTATGCTCTAAAAGATACCGATGGATATTTTTGGTTACTGGGCAGAGCAGATGACGTCCTCAAAGTATCTGGTCATAGAATAGGAACTGCAGAAATTGAAAGCTGTATTGTCTCTCATCATGATGTAGCAGAATCAGCTGTCTGTGGGATTCCAGATGAAATAAAAGGTGAGGCAATTATTGCATTTGTAGTTTTAAAACAAAATACAATCAAAGACACTCTAATTTTAGAAAAAGAACTCTTGATAAAAATAAGAAATGATATAGGTGCAATAGCTACTCCAAAGCAAATCTATTTTGTAACAAAATTACCAAAAACTCGTAGCGGTAAAATCATGCGACGACTGCTAAAATCAATAGCTAATAGCGAAACTATTGGTGACACTAGTACTTTGGAAGATGGTGCAGCTATATCTGAAATTCAATTAGCATTTAAAGAATTACAAAAATCAATCCAAACAAAATCTGATTAATATCAAGTTATTTTTATTATGTTTTCTATTTGATGTTTTTTAATCCTTTTAAATCAGTTGTTAATAACATATCAAACATTTTCTTTAATCCGTCATATTCTGACTTGGAATTCTCATCTAGTTTTTTATATTCATTATTTTTAATTTCATCTAGTTTGTTTTTAGCTTCGCTGAAAAACTTTTCAAATTCCTCAATTTTAGCATTACTCATTTCTGTAAGATCAAAAATTACAGTATTACTTCCAAGCAGATTTTGCTTTTCATCATAAAGACTTGTTGCATGTAACAAGCCTGGAAATGTGCTGCCATCTTGTTTTTTAAACGTAA
Source organism: Nitrosarchaeum sp. (assembly GCA_004297665.1). Classification (GTDB taxonomy): domain Archaea; phylum Thermoproteota; class Nitrososphaeria; order Nitrososphaerales; family Nitrosopumilaceae; genus Nitrosarchaeum. The sequence goes on from SCUP01000332.1 coordinate 3,952, forward strand.
TTTTCCTATCTGATACATTTCCTGTTTCAAACCATGTTTTCAATGAATCATTCATGCTTTCCCATGACTCTTTTGGTACGTGCTCAAATACTGACTTGCCTAAAATCTCTGATTTTGCATATCCAATCTTATTAGCATAAGTAGAATTACAATCCAGAATGATTCCAATAGAGTTGATTCGTCTCCACATGATTGGTGCATCTTTGAGAATTTTCCTTGCATCTGTCTGTTGCATTTTTTATTTCACATTTGACTTGTTATTAAATTCAAATCTTATTGAAACCACTGATCTAAATTGTGGCTCTTTTTTTCCAGCGCTTTTTTAAGTCGATTCAATGATGATTGTACCCTATCTTCTGAAAAACTTCTTTCCTTGACTAGATAATTGATCATTCCTTCATAATCTACATTCCCAAACACTATCTCATCTACATCTGCCACAACTGGATTGAGAAATATTTTCCGTATTTGCTCATAATCAATTTCCTGTAATTGTTCTTGAATTTGTGGTATGTCCTCCAATCGTAAATGTTGCTTGATCATTTTCAATGCAGTTTTTGGTCCTATCCTATCAAAACCATTTGGATTAAAATCAGTGCCAATTAAGATTCCAATATCCACCAGCTGTTCTCTTGTAATTCCCAATGAATCTAGTGTTTTTTGTGTTTCAATTATTTCTGGCTCAATTTCCACATATGTATTTCTGTTAGGAATTTTTCTTCTTCCACTGTTTGTAAAATTCCTTATCAGTCTTTTTGCTCCACATAATATTGAATCAAAATCTTGGCTTGCTGATGCATATGCTTGTCCTGTATTTGTCAGATGAGCTGCAGTTGCTTCTCCCTCAGAAGGTGCGTCAATGTATGGAATTCCAAAATAAGATAAAATTTGTTTTGACTCATTAACCATGCCGTCTTTCATACTAGTTGTTTGCTGTGCAAATTTTCTTGCATCTTCCATGTTTCCTTCTGCAATTGCCTTTTCATATTTCACAGTAGCATCTTTTTTGATTTGTTTTCTTCTCTCAATTTCCGCAGTTTTCAGTGACGGTGGTTTTCCATCAAATACGTACACTGGTTTTATTCCTAACGACAGGAAATTGATATTTCTGTAAAGTAATCCACTAAGATGACTGGTAATCCTGCCTTCCGAATCTGATAATTGTAATCCATCAGGACCTCTTATGCTTGCTAGGAATTGGTAAATTGCATTATAGGCGTCAACTGCTATGATTTTTGACGAAAATGCTTCTAGTGTTGTCTTTTCTCTAACTACTAGTTCTTTTAGATTTAATCCCATTGTTTGTTATTGATTTTTTATGCTATTTTGTGTTTATCTTTTGAATTATGACTACTTGTGACTATTTCAGATATGCTTGGTGTTATTTTGATTGCAATTAGTTATATAAAAAATAAAAATCACATCAAACAATGAAAACTCTGAATCTACCTTCAAATTTAAAAGATAAAATATATCAAATAAAGGTAAATTCTCAAAATGATTTTTCAAAAATTGTTTCTTATTTTCCTTTATCTGCAGATGAAAAACAACTAATTGTTACTTTGATGAATAATTCAAAATCCTTTGATGGGTTTTCTTCTATTTTTTCTGATCATATCTCTGAGCAAGAATGGGATAAATCAAAAGCGCAGATAATTAAGCGCTTTCAAGATGAATTATTTGATATAGACTAATTTTATCCAAAATCATTTGTTTTAGTTCTGATTTGCTTTATTATGTGGGTGCTTCTAAGATTTCTTGCCAGGTTAGCCAAGTGGTACGGCGGCCGTCTCGAAAACGGCTACGCGCAAGCGTGCAGGGGCTCGAATCCCTTACCTGGCGCTCTAGGATTTTGATTCTTTTTCCCGCAATGAATTATAATCCAACATTATTTTTGGAAGTTTGTCGTCTGGATTTGGTACTATTCCATATTTTTGACAATACAGAAAATAATTTGGCCAATTTTTTCTAGCTGTCTGATTAAAATCCTCCCCTACCATATGATCATACCAATTAATTATTGTCAAACCGTAAGCAAAAAATCTGCTGAGATATTTGGCAATTCCTGTAGGGATTTTTTTGTGTATGTCTAGAAATGCAATTTGATCTATGGTATTCAAATAATCATTTGCATATCTTTGACAATCTTCCGTAGTTTTAAGAATTGAATTTTTGTCTAATCTGTTTGTAAGATCCTCATGGAATCCTCGTAATAGCTGAGAATATGTTGCTTTTGTATTCTCTCTCACACTTTTCCAAGTTATTAATAATGTGATTACAAAAATTGTAGCAGTGACAGAGCTAATAATTATTGCAAGCATCGAAGGTTCGATCTTTTGTGTTGCCTGTAAAAATATGCCTACAAGATTTAGAAACATATTGTTAATTATTTAATCACTTATTATAATATTTGAGACATGTTTGAAATAAACTAGACTACATTATATTGCATCTTTGCCTTCATTTGCGATTGAAAAGTTGAAATTATCAATGATTTTTGTAGATATTACGTTACAAAAAATGACATCAAAATTATGGTTATTTTACATAATACTGGCACTTACAATCTCTTTTCCGCTATCTTTTGCCCAGCATCATGGTGGTCAACAAGCTCCGCCAATTAGTTTCGGAACGGGAGAAGTAACTGTAAGTACATCCTTAACTCCAGCAGATTTTACTCCTGGAAAGTATTCTGACGCAAATCTAAAAATCCGATTTTTTGATATTATGACTAATATGAATATCGAAAGTGTTAGTTATAGAATCCAAATATTTTATGGCACACAATTGGTTGCAAATCAAATGTTTTTTGATAAAGACGGAGAGCTAGATATCAAAATACAACCCAAATTAGGATGTCAGCAAGAAGAACTATGGAAATGTACAAAATATTATGGAGATGTTGATCCAATTGTACCAAATGCTTTAGCTTCAACATCTTCTAGCATACCTGTGATTTCTGGACCCGTGTTTGTTAATGATGGGCAATACACTGTAAAAACTGACATAATAGGGGCAAAAAATCCAAAAACTCAAACTACCCAGGATATCCACTTTGAAACTATTGTAATCATACCTAACGAACAACAATTTAAGATGAGTGCATCTGGTACTGAATATTCTATTTCTGCAAAAAATTTCCAAAAACCAATTACAAAATTACACTATGATGAATCTTCCAAGTCAATAATCTTTGAAATTCCTTTTGATTGGACACATGTTGAACACATAGATTTTGTGAAAAATTATTTTGAGATCCCAAAAAATTTCTTACCATTTCAACATGTGAACAGTTTTTTTGGTAAAGTTAATGATGTTTTAATTCTTCCAAAAGATTTGCATTATGATCAATACTCAAGCAAAAATACTAACATAATCCATTTTATGATTAATAATGACGAGCTAAAACAATTCAAAAACTCTGATTCTAAACTAAACGTTGCAATTACTCCTGAATCTCAATCATCAATAGTGTCTGAAGAACTTTTCTTTGATAATGGATTTAAGGCTCTTGCCTCTTATGATTCTAGATATTCTAAAAGCAAGGATTTTCTTTTTTCTGTTGTATTTTTTGATTCTAAAGGGAATCTGGCCACTGATATTCGATACGGATATGGTCTAAAGGATCCATCTGGAAAAGAAATTGTAAACACTGGTGGAAATCCGAATAATTTGGGAATTGCTTTGCCAAATGGCATTGATACAAGAATACTTGATGCTTCTCTAGAAGGCAAGTATTCGATGCAAATAGTGCTGTTAGGAATTGGAAATGACGACTTTGAAAAACCTCTTTTTAAAAAATTTGAAATTGAAATGGTAAAATCTGAAATGCCAAAACCTGTGATTCCTGCATCTGCCATTCCTAGTTGGATTAAAAACAATGCTGATTGGTGGGCAGATGGCTCAATTGACGATGATTCATTTATTCAAGGAATCCAATTTTTAATCAAAGAAAAGATAATCAGTGTTCCATCTACTCAAAACTCCGGAACTGGTTCAAATGAGATTCCTAGTTGGATTAAAAACAATGCTGGTTGGTGGGCAGATGGCTCAATTGACGATGATTCATTTATTCAAGGAATCCAATTTTTAATCAAAGAAGGCCTAATCAATCCTTAAAGTTGAATTAGTATTTTTGAATAAAAACCTAAATTCTATGGATTAACTTGTTGGCCTTTTGTTCTCTGAATTATTTCTGATCTTAATGTAGCAAAATCTGATGTAATTTTTGTATTTGTCTTAATTTCAACTAGTTCTTTTAGGATTTTTTCTAATAACTCTATTATTCTTTGTTGGTTTTCTTGATCATTTGGCATACTGTCTGATGATTTTTTTACTTTTTAAGTTTTATAAGGCAACACATTGTGTATTGATGATTTTTTATGTATCTGCTCAAATGCAAATCAACTGTATGTTGTTTTTAGGCTGCCTTTGTTTTGTCATCTACTAGCTTGAATCTTGATAATACTTTGTACATGATAAATACAATTAGAGCAATTATTGCAAAATCGATGATATTTGCAATAAAGTCTCCATACTTGAATTCTGAAACAACTCCAGTTACACTATTGACAATATTAGTTTGAAGTGTTTTAAGTTCTCCTGACGGTAAAGCTAATCCTACCATTGGATTGATGATATCCGTTACTAATGCACTAACTAACTTTGATGCTGCTGCACCTATGACAAACGCAATTGCTAATCCAATAATACCAAAAGTCTTAAGAAAACCCATGAATTCTTGAATAAAGCTTTGTTTTGCAGGTGGTACCTCAGTCATAAATTTCAAGAAATGCTTCTCCGATAAAATAAAACCTGATCAAAAATATTGATTTATCACAGTAAAATAATTTTCATTATTTTTGATCGTTCTATTATTTTTAGATTATCCAAATCATAGATCATATTTTTGCTGTGTTGTTTTTTCACGCCTAAAAAATCAATTGTATTTTAATTCTTTGATGTTTAAGATTTTGTTTCATCTTTATTTGACTTTAGTTTGTTACAAATAGAACAATCTTGTATCATTGATTTGATTTTTTGTTTTAATCCCATATTGACACATTTTTTGTTCCGAATATAATCTGTGACTATTTCTTCAATTTAACCTCTATTTCCTCTTTTAATGAGGAAAATATCCGATCTAAACTTTGAAATATTGTATTATGGTTGATGTATCATGACTACTGCTTATGTTATGATTAATTGTGAACTTGGCGCAGAAGAGACAATTATGGAGAAATTAAAAGAAATAGAACAAGTTAAAGACGTATTTGGAACTATTGGAACTCATGATATGATGGTAAAATTAGATGCTGAAAATTTTGAAAAAATTAGAGAGATTGTATCTAGAAACATCCAAAAAATAGAAAAAATTCGAACAATATCTACACTTGTAAAAAAAGATAATTGAAATTATGGATTTGATGAATTAAATGTCAAATGAAAAAAACGAAATTGAAAAATTAATTGACACTATGATATCTAGCGGCGATGAATTAGTTCAAAAGATCAAGACCGTTTTGCCTGATTCCTTATCTGAATCTATGATGTTGTTTCATGAATCTAATGTTGCAAATCTTACAAAAATTAAAGAATTTTTAAATAAATAAGCACAGTCACTAAGAATTCGTACTATATGCTTTTTAATCTTTAATTGGATATTCTAACATGACTAGATCTCGTACAATTTCTATTCTTGTTAACAAAAAAACAGGCGATACCTTTGATGCTATTTTGAATTGTCCTCCAAAAATGATGCCTGATGCTAAGATGACTGCTGATGGATGGTGGTCTTTTTCAACACCTAGAGGAAACGCTCGATTGAAATTCAAAGAAAACAAATCTCTTGGAATTTTAGACCACATGTTTATTGATCACGAATCAACATGGGATGTTCCAATGCGAATAGTTTCTAGTGGTGATGAATCTGAAGTAATAATTACTTTGATAAAACCACACGAACTGACCGATAAACAATTCAATGAAAGAATGGTAGAAATAGAACAAGTATTTGTAAATATGAAAAAAATTATTGAACTGCCATGATGGAAAATTTTACCCATTTTTACAACTACACTTTGAGCAGAAATTAAGAACAAAACATACCTTAAGGTTAAATATAATTTTTGTAAGTAAAACCAGAGATATGCCTTATGAAGAAATCTATTTTCAGCGGTTAAAAGAAGATAATCCTGAAGAGTTAGAGAAATTATAATTATTCAAAAACAACTAAACCTTGTTCTATCTTTTTGTTTTCTGCCCTAGTCTTTTTCTGGATTTTTATCGCCGCCAGGACCTACCATGTCTTCTGATTTGACCTCGTTATCCCATTTACCTTTAACTCCTTTGACCAGCGATATGATTCCACTGACAATCAATACTATGACAATTGCAAAAAATAAAGTTTGATTAAATATCTTCGATGAGCAGCTGACTGTAACTGGTTCTTTATCATTATAATATTCGTAACATTCATCAAATTCACTGGCTTCTATGTTTGCAATTTGATAGTCATGTCCAAATATACCTAAAATCAAAAATCCTGAAAAAATAAGTACAATACCGATAATGATATAGCGCATATCACTCATGAATTTATTTTTGCGATATACTATTTACACTTTATTTACTTGTACCTTCTAGTGATCTTTTTAGATTTTCTAAAGATGCCTCATAAAATGTTCCCATAAATGTTACAAATTTCAGAAATTGTTTCATTGACATCTTTTTACTATTGAAATAAGATTGCCATGTTAACTGGGTTGTTTTTTTATTTTTTGATTTGATGGCAATTGTTGCTACGTATACTCTTAGAGGTAATCCATATGTTGCAACATATGTAAAATATTCTTTTTCTTTCCATGCAACTATGTGTTCTTCAATAGTATTTCCATCCGTAAATGTGATCTTACGTATTGCTCCAACATCTCTTCTTTTTTTCGAAAGATATGTAGTTTTTTTGACATCTATTACCCATGATGAAAGTCCTGCTATGTTGCTTATTTTTTGCCAAACTTTTTCTTTTGATGCTTTGATCGTAATGGTTTTCTTAACTGAGCCAGTATGAAATGATTTTTTCACATTTTTTGTCATGTTGCCTGTATTTCTGAGTGAGTTTTAAATTTTATTTCTCTAACACATTTAATCCCCAGAGGTTAACCTTAACAAATGGTCTTTGGATGGGGTAAAAAGAAAGAAGAAAAAATATCCGAAGAAATTCCTTTACAAAAACAGATTCAATTATCTGATGTATCTAAAATCATCCATCAAATACTTGAATTAAGAACAACTCAGATTCTCTCTGACATAAAATCAATCAGAAACAATACTGAACCACTGATTGCAGAACTCATAATGATCGGAAATACCCTTGAAAAAGATGATCTTCAGGTTGATGATATAGATAAACACCTTCGAATAATTGTAGTTAGAGGCAAACAACAAGTAATTGACATGATAAAAAAAGATGCAATACATTTACCTAATATTGCCTCTTATGATGATGCTGAAAATCTCAGTGTTATTTTAAATCAAATGTTGAAAAAAATTGGAGATGTCCTTGGACGACAAACAAGAGTAATACACATTTTTGCAAAAAAATATGCCGAAAAATTAAAAGAAATTCTAATACAAATGAATTCAAATCATGTTGAAATCCAGCAACTGTTAAAAAATTATGAACATGCCCAATCTCTCTCTACTGAAATTTTAGAATCATTAAAAGAAATTGTTGATTTAGAGAATAATATTACAAAGAAAGAACAAAGAATTGCTGAAATCCACAGTTTTATTGATTCCCTTGACAAAAAAATTCTTTCCTTTGAAGATTCAATTAAAAAAATACAAACTTCAGACGAATATGGAAAATTTTTAGATTTAAAACAAATTTTAGCTGAATTTACTGTTAAAAAAAATCAAATAAAAAATGACATCGACTCACAATTTACAAAAATTTCAAGACCTCTTAGTAGATATGAATATGTTTCATCATTGGATAAAGAACAAAAAAATTTGCTATCTAAATTAATTGAAGATCCATTTGAGGTGTTGCTTTCCAAGAACAGAGATTCTATAATACTTATTTTAGAAAATGTACGAAAAGGGATTACTTCGGGTTCCATCTCTGTTAAAGATACTGAAAAATCATTCTCACAAATAACTGAAACAGAAGAGGCATTAGATGGATTTATCAAACAAGTCACTGAATTTGTAGATAAAAGAAAAAATATTCAAGACCAAATGATTGCATTTGAATCAAATGAATTATCTGATCTTACAAGCGATCTGAAAAATGCTCTATCTGATAAAGAAGACTCTAAATCAAAAATCAAAACATTTCAAGATGAAATCAACGAGTCTAATTCTAATATTCCCAAACTAATCTCTAATATCGAAGTCAAATTAAGAACATTCTCTAATACTGCTTACGCTATCACTTATCCTAAATTTAATTAGTTCTAAACTATAATATCTTGACATGTTATTCAAAAAGAAAAAATTTGAAAGACATATTTCTTTACAAAAAAAAGTTCTAGATAGCATTTTATCTTATTGCCAAATGAAGCATCCCAATGAATGTGTTCTTATTTTAAAAGGTAAATCAAAACAGGGGCAGATCTTAATTGATGGATTAGTGATTCCGCCGTTTAATTACTCTGGGCCAACATTTGCAGGATTCCCTCACTCTTTTTTGCCTTTTGATATGAGTTATGTTGGAATCGTCCATTCTCATCCAAGTGGAACAGCTGACCCTTCTGTAACTGATCTTCACAATTTCTTTGGATTGGTATCAATAATTGTGAAATCCCCCTACGGTGATGATGACATATTTGCTTGGGACAGTAACGGAGATTCCATAACTCTCGCAATTATCTAAATTAAAAATTTCTCTCTAGTTATTATAGAAAGAATGAGAAATCCTGACAAAACTTTATAAGTATTTTGAATGTATTTTCAATGAATTGTTTAATTATAAGACTTATTTGATATTCTTGTTTGCATCACTTGGTGTCAGCATTGGACTTCAAATGATTCTCCCATTTCCATACGGTCTTGGTGCAGCTCTAGCTATTTTCATAGCATTTCCAATGTTGTTAAGAAAACGGTATATGAGTCGTATGAAAGGATATGGCGATTCTGGAACTGGCGGCGGCTTCTTTGGAATGAACTCTAGTGGTACTGGAGTACGCTATGTGTGTTTAGTTTGTAGTAACAAACACAAAGGTGGCACTTGTCCTCGTTGTGGTTCTAAAATGCAACGTGCTGATTTTTAAAAGACAAAAATGTCATTAGATGAAATCAGAAAAAAAGTAATGTTTCATAATTCCATTGATGTTTGGATTGCTACATGTACAGAAAAAAATATCGGTTGGGCAGATACAGAAAAGTATAAAAAATTTATTTCTTATTTGCTAAAAAATAATCTGAATTTAAAAGCATTTTCTTTATGTGCTCACGAAGCAGGTGCAACCGAACAAGAGAAAACAAAATTTGCTGATGCCTTATCAGAGTCTAAGGATCCAAATGCTGCAACATACACAATAAAATTAAACGATGCCACATTGGATGTAATTAGAAAATTTCCTTTACAAAATTAATCATCTTTTGAGTTTTGGATTTACAATTGCATCTAATGCATTACCTATAAAGACAAAAGCAAGTCCAGTTATCGCTATCATTACCCCTGGTGGCATTATCCACCACCATAATCCTCTGGCAGCCGCACCGTATACATTGGCATCATGTAAAATTTGACCCCATGTTGGAAATGATGGATCGCCTAATCCTAAGAAGCTAAGACCTGCTTCTGTTGTAATTGCAGCCGGTACCGATATGGCAATACTGGCAAATGCATATGGTAGTAACTGTGGCAAAATATGCCTGAGTACGATCTTTGAATCTTTCTGACCCATCATATTGGCTGCTTCTACATATCCTCTGGTTTTAATTTGCAACGCCATGCTTCTTGCAACTTTTGCTACTCCTACCCAACCAAATACCATCAAAAATCCAATCATCACAAAAATACTATTGCTAATTGTAACTGATAGAATAATCAAAAACGGAAGTGCAGGCAGTGCATAGATTACATCATTGAATCTCATCATTGTTTCATCTGTTTTTTTACCTCTATAGCCTGCATACACCCCATACAGCAAACCCATTATCACTGATGCTATTGCTACAACCAACCCTATGAAAAGTGCTAAAGGCGTTCCCCAGAGTAATCCGGCAGCTAAATCCCTTCTTAATTCATCTGTTCCCATAATTCCAAAAGCTTTGCCTCCTATGATTAGCCTGGATTCTGGAATCTGATCTTCTGAATTACTACCATACATCTTAATTAAAAAAATATAATTTCCTTTTAGTGGTTCATGATTCTCTGTTTTAGAAAAAATGATGTCTTCTGCTGATAAGTTATTTATAGAAAATAAAAATTTGTTTGATTGCAGATCCAGATTTTTTTTAATCACATTATCTGTGGAAAATATTCTTTCACTATGAATTGAATTTGAATCTGAATATGGCAATGATGTTGATAATAATTTTAATTGTATTCCGTCTGGACGTATTACATCCATTTGTAATAACGGTGCTCCTGAATATTTTGCAGAAAATTCATAAATGAAATCATTTGGGAAGTCATCATATTCAAAATTTACTCCAAACTGATGAGATGTAATTGATGTGTCCCCTGACACATCATAGTTGACATTTGGTGTATTCAAAATTTTGTGTTCAGGAATTTTTTCGCTCAAAAATAAATTAATCCATACCGGTATGGCAACTTTGGGATATGAAATCCAGTTTCCTGGATTATTCCATTCTTTAAAAGTGTCTACTGGAATTACCACAACTACAATAACTGATGTAAAAATTAGAATCGATAGAATTGCAATGCCTGCAATACCTATTTTACTTTTAAGAAATTCTGCCTTGATTTCTTGTGGTGTGATACTGCTCATTTAGCCTGTTCTCACTCTTGGATCAAAATATCCGTACAGTAAATCTGCAACAAATATGCTAATCAGGAAAAACACTGTCAAAATGTATGTCGCACCAATAATTACGGGCAAATCCATGACTGTAATTGCCTCAAAATACAGTCTGCCCATACCTGGCCAGTCAAATACAGCTTCTGTAATTATTGCACCACCTAATGAGCCTGAAAGACTCAATGCTAGAATGGTGACTATTGGTGGGGCTGCATTTTTTAGAGCATGTGTGTAGATTATCTTTTTCTGATTAATTCCCATGGTTTTTTTTGCAATTATGAAATCTTCTTGCATTATTCCTACTATGAAATTTCTAACTAGATATGCCCATGACCCAAAACCTATGATTACAATTGTGATCAAAGGCAATGTCATATGATATAGTAAAGATCCGATATAACTTGGGTCTGATGATGGAATTAATGGTGTTGCTCTTGCAGGAAAAATATGATATACAAACGAAAATACAAATATCATTAACATTCCTATCCACCAAACAGGAAAACTGGAGCTAATTATTGCAAAACTGGATGTTATTCTGTCTAGTATTGATCCTACTTTGCTTCCTGCCAGTGCCCCTAGAAAAATACCTATCACTGATATTATGATTGTTGCAGTTGTAAACAGTAGAATGGTTCTGGGTAGTTTTTCTAAAATAATTTCTTTGACATCTGATGATCCTGAATCACTAGTAAGAAATGTTGCATGGCCAAAATCTAGGAATAATATTTTGTACATTGTTAACCCTATCCTTTGTGGGGAATACCATGGCTCATCTAAGCCTAAAGTCTTGATTCTTTGTTCAATTTGAGTCTGAATAAATAACTCAAATTCGTCCACTGATGAAAAACTTTCTGCAATTGCAGGATTTTCTGTAATCTCAGATCTTACTTGAAAAACAACTCCTTGTTTTAAGATGCTGTCCATATTTGATCCTACTAGTGCAATTGTAATGAGTAATGTGATCATCAGAACTCCAAACATTGTGATTAAACGCGTAGCAACATATCTCTTCAAAGCCAATAACCAGAAATAGTAAACTCAGTTTATAATAATTGCAGTATGAATATGCCTTAGTTTGATTTGAGATTTCATATGATTTTTGTGCCTAATTGTGATCTTTTACCTCTTTTTTCTTTGAGGTCATGTATGTGTCAAATAAAATTAAATTCTGAAATTCTAATCATACGTCTTGAACTATATGAAAAACGCTCTATCTTACGGTAAACCTGATGATATTGATTTAATGTCATGAAAAAATTAAAGAATAAAAAATAACTATGTTATAACTATCTTATGAGTGCCAATACTATACGAAAGGCCAAAAAACTAGTTGAAACTGGTGGTGTTGTTAAAGTCGATGATGATCTATACCAAATAAAATCTTCATCTGATCCTGAGAAATCTTATTTTGTAACATCTGATACTTGTGAATGTCCTGGTTTCAAAAATTTCTACAAGTTTCATCATGGCAAGGGATTAAAAGCAAATTGTTCTCATTTGGAAGCAATAAGAATTTTCAAAGAATCTTGAATTTTATTTATCTGATGCTTGTTTTGCCAACTTGTTTTTTCAATTATTATTGGATATACAATTAACGCTCTGGATAAATTGTACATAATATGATGTTTTTAATCTGAAAATTATTTGGTTTTTATAAAATGGAAAAATTGCTATTATACGCAATAAATGGATTTTTTGAAATCTTCTGAATCTCTTTCAAAATCACACTCTTTGCATACCTGCCAGCTTCTTTTTTTAAGTATTGTAAAGGATGCTTCGTAACTTACAGAATACATCTTTCCACCACACGAAGGGCATGGTAACGGTATGTCGATTTTCATTGATACTGCTGATGTTTTTTTGATTATAAGGCACGCGTAGAACTGATAAGTCGTTCATATCATATTGTTTTAAATTGATTGTTTGAATATCTTAGTTTCATTTTCGATAAAAAAGTACCTTTTCTTAAAAATCTATAAATATTATGTTCTTAGCCGATAAACGTGCATCGCTCTATTTTATCTGTCTTGTTTCTGTCTCTTGTTGTTTCTTTACCACTAGCTGGCATCTCATATGCTGAACAAGAAATCACTTGCATTAGTTGTGTTCAAATTCCTTCTTATGAAATTGATCTTTACAAAGAGATGTTTCCATTAACTGTCTGGACTGATTCACAAATTTATGATCATCACTCAACTATCAAAATAAATGGATACTTGAAACCACAAAACACTATTGCACCAATACTAGTTGTCATAACTAATCCTATTGGAAATGTTGTAACTGTACAACAACTCTCACCTGATGTTGACGGGAATTTTTCTTTTGAGCTAAACACTGAAAGTCCACTCTTAAAACAAGACGGTGACTATATTCTAAAAGTTCAAAGTGGTACTGAGACTAGACAATTCAAAACAATGTTTACTCTAACTAGTGATCCACTTATTCAACCTCATGTAGTGCCTGAATTTGGCTCTATCTCTCTTCTAATTCTAATTGGTTCAATTATGTCGATTTTGGTTATTGGTAAATCCTTTTCCAATAGATTTGTCAAGTTCTAAAACTTACACGTTCTTAAACCCCAATCTCTAAAGCAACCGTAACCATATGGATTTAGAAAAATTCCGTAACGATGTTTACGAAGTAACGGATAAACTCTCTAAAAATTTGAAAGAAACTGATTTGCCAAAACTCAACTATGTACGTCAACAACTAATAGAAATGTATCAAAAAAATCTTGTAAAAATCAATCACTCTGTTTTGGAGATAATATGTGCATCTAGTCTTATTGCACGTGGTTATTCAGTGGAAGTGGAAAAACAAATTTCTGATATTTTAGTATGTGATATTTTTGCAAAAAAAGGAGGTGGAAATACAATTATTGAAATAGAAACAGGTTTTACTCCTCCTGATCATGCCATGGATACTATTGATTATTTCACTGCAAGAATCATGAGCAAAATTGCTAGGTATAGCCAACACTGCTCAAAATTTTCTTTGGCAACTCCTGTGATAGGACTAATTCCAATCCCAAAAGCTTTTCTCGTTCCACCAAATGCAAGAAAAGAATCTGAGATAAAAAAAATCAAAGAACTATGTGATAGATATTACAAAAATCCGCCCATATCATATACTGATATTTTAAATGCCCATTTGCACTCAATTTATCTGATAAATATTGATAAGGGATTTGCCAAAGAGCTTGATCCTCCCGGTTACGTAGATCTCACTGATAAACTACTTCAAAGAAGCGAAGTGGAATACTAGGTCAAAATAGAAAAAATACAAATCCATCTTCATTTTACTGCTAAGTATGATTTGTGCTGCTTGTGAAATTAGAAAACACTACGAGTGTATTGACTGTGTTAACAATCATGAGACTCATCTTTGTCACTGTGATTGCCATGATGAAAATACAAAGCCTCACCCTGTCGATAAACCTCATTAATCTTAAAACACTGGCTATCTGTTTGAAATTTTAGTGCCTAAATCTACGCATTCATTCCTATTTTAACTATTGTAGACAAACCACCTGATCGTAAGAAACATCAAGATTCATAAGGCAAAAAAACATTCTATCGACAAATTATGGCGACATCCATGGAAAATTTTGGAACATTAGAGTATGTTTTGGACAAATACTCAAAAATTTGGAGTTGGAAGATTACAGGTCAACGTGCAGTAAGTATGATCTCAAGGCTTGTGCCTGAAGCATGGTATGGTGAAAATATCAATGAGGTAATAATTCCTGATAGCCTTGAAAGTGTAAAACAGATCAAATTAATCATGGATAGATACCCACTTGAAATTCTATCAAAATCTGCATGGCAAAGAAAAATCGTCAAAACATATGCCCCAAAACCTGTACTTCCTCCGGTAAAATATAATCTACATCGTGCAAAAGCTGGAGAACAGTTCCGAGGAAAATTATTGAATTTTCAAAAAGAAGGATTGGATTTTCTGTTAAAATCATCTGGCAATGCATTACTTGCAGATGAAATGGGTCTTGGAAAAACTGTACAGACTTTGTCTTATGTTGCTACTGAAAAACAAACTTTTCCAGTTCTAGTTGTAGCACCATTAGTGACGCTAAATAACTGGGAAAGAGAAATTTCCAAATTTATGAAGAAAAAAAGTAAAAATGGAAGAATAATAGAATCTGAATCTCCAACATCAACTATTATACGAACTGGTAAGTCAAAAGAACTTCCTGTAACTGATTTTTACATAATAAATTATGAATTACTTTACAAACGTCTCTCTGATTTATCCAAACTTAATCTCAAAACTATTGTGTGTGATGAGGTTCATAACCTAAGATCAAAGACAACTCAAAAATACAAGGCTGTTAAAAAACTAGCCGCATTACCTTCTCTTTCATATAGGATTGGTCTTTCAGGTACTCCAATTTACAATAGAGGTTCTGAAATTTGGCCAATTGTAGATATCCTAAGGCCTGGGCTGCTTGGCAGTTTTAAGGAATTCTGTGAGTACTTTTGTTATGTTAATGACAAAGGCAAGGCAATCGTACTTGAAAATAAAAGAGCATCGCTTCGAAATGAATTACAAAAACATGTCATGCTACGACGAAAAAAATCTGATGTCCTCAAGGAATTAAAAGATAAAGTTCGTTACAAAGAGGTAATTGATGCTGATACTGATTATTACTTTGATGAACTAGGAAAAATATGGACTAAATTAGAAGAAGAACAAAAAGATGCCGAAACTGCTTTTGACAAATCCGCTTCATATCATAGGGCAATTCAAAGTGAAAGACAGATTGCCGGTATTGCAAAATTGCCTCATGTAATTAATTTTGTTAAGAACATTATGGAAATAGAAGAAAGTGTTGTAGTCTTTTGCCATCATAAAGTTATTCATAAATTACTGCATGAGAGTCTTGGCGAATTCTCACCTGTCTCTATTATTGGCGGTCAATCTGATAAACTACGTCAAGATCAAATTGACAAATTTCAAAAAGGAGAATCAAAATTAATGATAGCTGGTCTAAGAGCTGGAAACGTAGGAATTAATCTGACTCGAGCCAAATACGTAATTTTTGCAGAACTTGATTGGAGTCCTGCAATTCACCGACAAGCAGAAGACAGATTGCATAGAATTGGCCAAAAGAATACTGTTTTTGCATACTATCTTATTGGAAATGGCACTCTGGATGATCATGTCGCAAATATTTTGGTAGATAAAAGCTATGAAATTGATTCTATTATGGATGAGACTGCCGATACTTATGAAAACAAAGACAAGGCAGAATTAATTCTTGCCCAAATTCATGATAAAATAAGATCAAAATAACTAAATTTTTAATTTTTCTTTAATTTGATCTAGTTTTAAAATTATGTTCTTTTTGTTGTTAAACTCTGGCTCTTCGCTAATTTCTTTTCTGATTTGATCAATTAATTCAAAAATCTCTATTCTTGGCTTCTTTTCTTCCAAGATATTGTTTTGAAATCCTGTTTCTTCTGTTTCTTTGATTTTTTCTATCCCTTCTGGAAGAATTTCATACATCTTGATAATTTTGGATTCTTGTCTTAGTGGTGACATT
>SCUP01000333.1 GCA_004297665.1 Nitrosarchaeum sp.
ACTTGATTAGTCATGTGAATAAACCGACTTAAAACCCAAATATAATGTGTATGCTTAGTTTATTCTTTTAATTGACCGATTATTTCTTTAAACTCGGATAATCTATTACTTAGCTCATCTACTCCTGCAAGAATTATTTGTTCTGGTTTTAGTGCTCCTGTTGATTCTATTGTAAGTACTCTCTCATCTTCTTTATTGGTTTCAGTTAAAACTGAAATGTTTGCTGAATTCCACTTTGCATGTTCTGTTCCGCGACCAAGTCTTGCATAACATTCCACTTTGATTCTTTGTCCTGCTGCAAGCTGAACAATTGGAATTTTATCTGAAATTGGTTTTACTGCATCATCTTCAGATGTTAAGTCATTTGATAATATTGTTCTTGTAACATCTGAATCTCCTGAATCTAAAACTAACATGACTTTACAATTAGCACATCCTGTCTCACTTTGACAATCACATTTTGATGGCTCATTGAATCTTGATAAATCTGTTTTAATTGGTATTAATCCTAGTCTATGTGCTAAACCTTCATCTGGTAATACGGATGAATTTTCTATGATATCTACCGTATCTATAGCAAATATGGGGATGCCATTTAGACAGATACGTCTAAGTGCATTTGCATATTGTAATGGCACGCCTTTCAGCTTTATTGATATTTTTTGATTATCCTTGTTAATTACCTCTAAAGAAGACAAATCTTAAAAGAAAATTTCTAAAATCCACATAAAAATCTAGCTAGTTTTATGTGTGGATATTACAGTTTTAGTGTTACATAATCAAGCTCATTTTAGGCATGAACGAGCAATCTAAATCGTTTCAGTTAAGATGCATTAAATTTTTAATGTTTAAATAAATTTTCTGGTTAAATTCAAATTTAATCAAAGGTTATAGTTTCAAGAAATTATTTTAGATTAGACAAAAAATGTCACAACCAAAAAATAAAAAATTTGCCATAACTGCGGCAATAATTGGAGTTATTGCTGTAGGTGTAATTGGTGCATATTTTGTTTCAGCCCAAACCACTGTAACCATGATACCGACCACACAAGAAGATCAAGAAAAAAATGATGCATTAGGTGTGGCCCAAAGATTCATCGTAACTAGTCCGACATTTGCATTTGATGGAGATGCTAATACATTAGATACTGTATATGTTGGTCCTGCAGAATCGTTTCCACCTCAACACATGATCAAAATCGCATTTGATTCTGCACATGGTGGATTTGGAAACAGAGAAGGACAAATGCTGACTCAGGTAATCACCCATCACAAAATGGACATTATTGTATCTGAGGGAATAGTAATCTCTGCAGTAACTGATGACGTTTGGGATGAACTGAATAATCAATATGTGCTAAAAAATCCACAACCAAAACTTCCATCATCTGATGAAACAATAATTCCTTTTGATGGTATGGCAACTGATTATTCTTCACTAGTTGATGCCATAAAATCACGTGGTGTCTTGGTAGAATATGTTGATGAAATTGCAGCTGAAAGTTCATCCTTTTCTGTGTCAACCAAAGTAATTTCAGTTGGTGGAGCAGATGTGCAGGTATTTGAATTTGCAAGTGAATCTGATGCAAAAACTGCCAGTCTTACTGTTTCAAAAGACGGAACTGAGATTGGAACAAGCATAATTAGATGGATTGATACGCCGCACTTTTACACAAATGGAAAACTAATTGTCCTATATGTTGGACAGAATCCCGAGATAGTGAATTTGCTAGAGTCATTTTTAGGCAAACAGTTTGCCGGAATGTAATTAAAGCATTTTCTCAATTTTTTTCTTATACTCTACACTTTTTTGTTTTTCATTATGATGAAGTAATTTTCTCATTAACAAATGCTCTAGACACTAAAACTCTAATAATCATAAATGCATAGAATAATCATTGGATTATGAAAAATTCTGCTCACAAATTTTAGAATCTAATCCTAAAATTCGATTTGCTACTGTTTATGATCAATGGGCTGTTCGTGTTGGAGGTGGTATGCGTAAGGGCTTGACTAGTCTGCTTTCAGAGCACAAGGAAAATGAATTAGTTACTCTCTCTATTATTGATTGGAAGGCACGTAAAGAAATGTCAAAGTGGCTTGGCAAAACAAAATACACCTTGGCTGAATATGACTTAGTTAAGCGCTTTTCTCTTTATCTGGGGGATGACCACTTGCTTCTTGTAAGCACCGCAACAGATGTCGACACAGATGAAGTTGTAGATAAAATTATCAAACTCTATTACAAAAACCTAAACTAATTTTTTTTGCGTATAGATAAATACCAAATTAACATACAATATTTTAGAAATGGTCGATGTAACCGTGGTTAGATATTCATACGAAGGTGAAAAATTTGAGATTTTGGTAAAGCCTGACCCTGCACTAGATTTCAAACTGGGAAAGAAAAAGGACATTTCTGCAATCTTGATTTCTGATGAGATATACACTGACTCTGGCAAAGGCACTAAACCATCGACAGAAAAACTACTCAAGGCTTTCAAAACTGAAGATGTCAATGAGATTGCTGAGATAATGCTTAGAAAAGGTGATCTGAATCTTACTACTGATCAAAGACGTAAGATGCTTGATGAAAAAAGAAAACAAATTGTTTCATTTATTGCCAAGACTTACGTTGATCCTAGAACACACTTACCTCATCCTCCACTGAGAATTGAGCAAGCATTAAAGGATGGAAAAATCATAATAGAACCACAAAAAAATGTAGATGAGCAAGTAAAAGATATTGTAGAAAAATTGCGTTCTATAATACCTTTGAAATCTGAAAACCTTGATCTTGAAATAACTATCCCTGCACAATATGCATCTCAATCTTATGCTGTTTTGAAATCTGTAGGAATTCTAAAAAAGGAAGAATGGCAAAATAATGGTTCCTTAAAAGCAATACTTGAAATACCCGCTGGAGCAAGGCCAAACGTGCTTGATAGACTAGGTTCTATAACAAAAGGTTCTGCTACAGTCGAGGTTATGAAGTAATGGAGAACAAAAGAAAATATGTTATACCTGGCGATGTAATTACAACTGGCCCTTATAGACCTGAACAAAATGTAATCCTTGATGGCAACAAAATCATTTCTACTGCTATAGGAATTTCAGAAATTTATGATGATTCCATTAAAGTAATACCGCTAACTGGAAAATATATTCCAAAAATCGATGACCTTGTAATTGGCAAAGTCATATCTCATACGTCATTATCTTGGGAATTAGATATCAACTCATGTTATGTGGGATTTTTACCTGCGCAGGATGTTTTTGGGAGGGATTTTTCTGCACATGCAGATGAACTCTCATCAAAGCTAAAATCTGGCGATCTTGTTGCAGCTAGAATTGCTAATTTTGATAGAACCCGAGATCCACTTGTCACAATAGCTGATAGAGATCTTGGCAAGATTGATTCTGGACACCTAGTCAAGATTTCTCCTAGCAAAGTCCCACGCCTGATTGGCAAAAGAGGAACCATGATTCAAACAATTGAAATGGCCACTGGTGCTGCTATTACAATTGGTCAAAATGGTTGGGTCGTAGTCTCATGTGAAACCCCCGAGGGATTATTAAAGGCTAAAAAGGCAATACAAATGGTAGACGAAAAGGCACATGTTGCTAATTTAACTGACCAAGTGAAAGAAATGTTAGAATCAAAAGGTGAATCATAATGGGCGGAAGAGATACAACACTAGTGTTACTAGATGAAAATGGAATTCGTTGTGATGGTAGAAAAGTCGATGAACCAAGACGAATTATGATTAAAGCTGGAGGATTAAAAAATGCTGATGGCTCGGCATATATTGAATTTGGCGATAACAAAATTCTAGTTGGAGTATTTGGTCCACGAGATGTACATCCAAAACACATGTCCAACACAGATACTGGTATTTTACGAGTTAGATATCATATGGAGCCATTTTCTGTAACTGAGAGAAAAAATCCTGCACCATCTAGAAGAGAAATTGAAATTTCCAAAGTTATCAAAGAGGCATTAGAACCAGCAGTAATGTTAGACAAGTTTCCAAGAACTGCAGTTGATGTTTTTATCGAAGTTCTTCAAGCTGACGGTGGTACTCGATGTGCTGCACTCTCTGCTGCATCTGTAGCTTTGGCAGATGCTGGAATTCCAATGAGGGATATGGTAGCGGCATGCGCTGCGGGTAAAGCAGCGGATACAATTATTCTTGATGTTAATAATGAAGAAGACCAAGCAGGACAAGCTGATATGCCTATTGGCTACATGCCAAGTCTAGAAAAAATCACACTACTCCAATTAGATGGTGTATTGACTCCTGCAGAATACAAGAAATGTGTGGAGACAGGAATTCATGGATGTAAAATTGTTTATGAATTACAAAAGAAAGCATTAACTGAAAAATATTTTGGAAACGGAGAAAAGTAAATGACATCTACTTCTGTAATTGATGAGCTAAAAAAATCTCAAATTCTTGAATTATTAGAACAAGGAAAAAGAGTTGATGGAAGAGCACTAGACGAACCACGAAAATTAATGATTGAAATAAACGCAATTCCAAAAGCAAATGGTTCTGCACGAGTTAGATTAGGTGACAGTGAAGTGGTATGTGGTGTTAAAATTCAACCTGATAGACCTTTTCCAGATATGGGTGACAAGGGTATCTTCATTTGTACTGCTGAGCTTTTACCGCTTTCTCATCCAAGTGTTGAAACTGGCCCTCCTGGACCAGATGTTATTGAGTTGGCAAGAGTAGTTGATAGAGGTATAAGAGAAAGTCATATGATTGATTTGTCTCAACTAGTAATTGAAAAAAATAAATCTGTCGTTGGAGTTTTTGCTGATAATGTTGTAGTTGATTATGATGGAAATTTGTTTGATGCATGTGCTTATGCTGCTACAGCTGCAATTCTATCTTCCAAAATGCCAAAATGGGAAATAAAAGATGATGTGCCAACTTTAGTTGAAGGTGGGGAATCCACTGTCCCAGTAACCACCATTCCAGTCTCTGTCACTATGGGCAAAATTGGAAATTACATAATTGTTGATCCAAATGGCGATGAATGGGATAGCATGGATGCCAGAATTACAATTACTACTGATTCTAATGGAAACATCTGTGCTTTGCAAAAAGGAGGAACTGGTGGATTCACATTTGATGAGATAATCAAATGTGGCGAAATATCTGTTAAAGTAGGCTCAAAAATAAGAGAAAAGTTAAAACAAGCAAAGGAAGGAGGACAATAAATTGGTAAAGCAAAAATCACTAAAAGGACTAGGTGCAAGATATGGTATCAAAATTAGAAAACAGTATGCCAAAATTCACTTTCAACTAAAAGAAAAGAGAACCTGCCCTGAATGTGGTTCTCAACAGTTTAATCGAGATGCAGTTGGTATTTGGTCTTGTAAGAAATGTAGTTTCAAAGTTGCTGGAACAGCATATGATGTCCAGCTTTAATGCAACAATCACTGTTGATGCAAAAGAGAAAACAAAAGCGATCTTTGATTCTATAAACACTGATAATGAATTTTATCCAGAAAATCCCACAAAAACCCACATGGCATTAAGTGAAAAAATCACCATTTCAATAGAATCTGATCATATTCCACACTTACGAGCAAATCTTAATTCAACTTTGAGATTAATCCAGGCAAGTTACGATTCAATTGAATCGGTAAAGATATAATGAAATCACAGACATCGTATTAACATGTCAGCAGGACAAATGCCTCCTTGGCTTCAAGAGCAACTCATGAAAATGCAGCAATCCCAACAAAATCTTCAATCGATAATGACACAAAAACAACATCTTGAGATGGAAAACATCGAGACTGAAAAAGCTCTTGAGGAATTAAAAAAAGCGGCAGATGATGATAATGTCTACAAACATGCTGGTTCAATTTTGATAAAATCTACTAAACAAGCACTAATTGATGAATTAGAAGAACGAAAAGAGATGGCAAAAACACGTGCGACTGTTCTTGAAAAACAAGAATCTAGAATTAAAGAATCTCTTAAAGAACAAGAAGCAAAAATCACTGAAATGATGCGAGGTCCACCATCAGGAGGCGCTCAAATGTCAAAACCACCCCCTGATGATAATCCCAGAAAATAGCCTGACAACTGAGATTTCAAAAAGATATTAACAAATTAACAAAATTACATTTGGTGAAATTAGAAAATTTACGAATTGTTGTAGATGAACGGGAACGTAAGAGTGGAATTCCTGATCTACTAAAATCAGTTGGGCTTAATATTGAAATGAAAACATTGCCTGTAGGTGATTACATTGTTGCGCCTGAAACTGTTGTAGAGCGTAAAAGTATTCGTGATTTGATGTCTTCTGTTTTTGATGGTAGACTTTTTGATCAATGCTCTAGACTAAGAGAACACTTTCAATTCCCAATAGTGCTTATGGAAGGAAATGTAGATGAAATTGAAGAAATAACTGATAACCCGATGATCTTCTATGGCGCATTATCTGCTGTTGTAATTGATTTTAAAATTCCAATAATCCCTACCCCCAGTGCAATTCATACTGCAAAATTACTTGTTTCATTGTGTTCCAGAAACGAATCTGCAAAAGGTCCCTATCTGAAAAAAATAAAAAAATCAACTGATTTGGAAAAACAACAATTGTCATCTCTTTGTAGTCTACCTGGTATTGGCGAGAAATTTGCTGTTAGAATGCTTGAGAAATTTGGAACTCCTCTGAAAGTTTTTACTGCTACAACTGCTGAACTTGCAAAAGTTGAAGGATTAGGAGATGCCAGAGCTAAAAAAATAAAAAAAGTGCTCGAATCTCAAAGCAAATACATCAAAGCATCAAACCAAAAAACTTTGCATGATACATGATACTATTAAATAAATTAACAAACCTGCGTCATTTATGTTAGTTTCAATAGATTGGCTAAAAAATAATCTCTCTGATCCAAATGTTATCATTTTAGATACACGTCCTAAAACAATGTTTTTGTATGGTCATATCCAAAAATCTCAATCACTAACAATAGAACAAGTTATCCAATTTGATCAATATGGTGCAAATCTAGTTATTGATGAAAAAAAAATTGCTGTTCTTTTTAGCTCGCTTGGAATTGATGATTCTAAAACTGTTGTTCTTATTGGGGATTCCATGGATCCATCAGCTGCTAGGATTGCATGGACATTTCTCTACTTTGGACATGAAAAAACATACCTACTTGATGCAAATATTATGGGCTTGCAAAAAAATGGATTTGAATTAATAAAAAAATTATTCACTCCTGAATCTACAACATTTACTCCAAAAATTAACTCTAAAATTCGAATAGAATCTGATCATCTTAAAGAAAAATTAAATAATTTTGTAATTTTAGATGCAAGAACACCTCAAGAGTTTATGGGTGGACATTTGCCTAATTCAAAACTAATTCCATTTACTGAAGGAGTATCATATGATGGTAAATTATTTCAAAATAAAGATTTTTTACAAAATCTATTTTCTCAAAACCAAGTATCTAAAGACAGTGAAATTGTTTGTTATTGTATGCATGGTCATAGGGCATCTAGTCTATTTTTACAATTGATGATTGCAGGTTATCAAAATATAAAATTGTATGATGGCTCATTTGTTGATTGGTATGGACGGAGATTGCCCCTTGAGTAGTTTTCTCTTAAGTGGTGTACCACACATTGGACATTCTTTTCCAGTTGTATGATTTGTACGACATCCAGGACAATAATGAACCCATTTGCCAACGTCTTGAAAACTATTTGTCATTATAGGTGATATCTTTAACCCTATATTTTTTGCAACATTTGTAATTGCAAAATCATCTGAAATAATCTCACCTTTCAGACTTATACATAGCGCAATTATTGAAATATCTTGTTTTGATAATTGTGGAAAATCCCCAGTTTCTTTGGCAGATGCTATGGCTGCATTTGTTGATTCTTTGTCTGGATCCATTATTTTTAATCGGTTAGTTTCTAATAATGTTCCTAATGCATCCTGATTTTTTTTGATGTGTTTTATTTCCTCATAAACAAGAGATGTTGTATAACAATCATTGGCTGATCCAAACGGAACTCCTGCATAAAATGCACTTGCATCTAATATTCTAAAATCCAAGTTTACTCATCTGTCTTAGTCCTCGTTTCTTCAATCTAACAAAGACTGCTGGCTTTCTATACTTTTTTATAATTATAGGTTCGCCATAACCTGCCGATTTTACTACCTGTGCATCCATCACTATACTACAGTCATGCGATGATATTATTTCTATTTTTTCATCTGGCACTACAATTGATTCTAATCTGTAAACTGGAGCAACAGGTGTTATAATCAAAACATCTAGACTTTCATGAAGAATAGGACCACCTAAAGAAAATGAGTGTCCCGTTGACCCACTGGGGGTGGCAATTATCACTCCATCCATTTTTTGTTTGACTGTATCATTTTGAAATTTTATCTCAATCTCTGCGGTTTTTGTAAGATTTGTTCTACAAATGTAGATCTCATTTAATGCTGGTGGAAATTCTTTGCCTCCACATGAAGCTACTACTCTTGTTCGTTTATCTAAAAAGAATTTACCTTTTAGAATTCTATCGATTGCATCATCTATTTCATCAATAGTTATTTCAGATAGTATGCCTCTATTCCCACCTACGTTAATTGTTAGAATTGGAGTCTCGTTTTCTAAATATCTGAAAACTCTCAGAGTTGTTCCATCTCCTCCTAATGTAATTACTAGATCAAGCTTTTCTTTTTTCAGCTCCTCTAGTGTCTCTACTTTTTTTGCACCTTCTACTTCTATGGGGGAAATTGTAAATACTGTAGATTTTTTTGCTAGAAACTTTTTTGCAACGCTTTTTGCTGCATCTTCTGACTCTTTTGAACCTACTTTACTAACCACTGCAACTTTTTGAAGTTTCAAGTAGTTCTCCTAAGTCTCATTTGGTTAAAAAGATATTTTTTATTTATTTTATTGTAAACACAAATAAATATGAATATAAATTTGTAAAATAGCATGAATTACGCACATCCTGAAGTTTTAGTAGATACAGATTGGGTGTCAAAAAATCCACCAAATGAAAATAGAAAATTAGTTGAAGTTGATTATGATCCAGTAAATGGCTATCAAAAAGGTCACATTAAAGGAGCCAGCTTAATTTGGTGGAAACGAGACATTAATGATCATATAACTAGAGACATCATTAATAAAAAACAATTTGAGATATTAATGTCTAAAAATGGAATACGTGAAGATACAGAAGTGATTCTTTATGGTGATTTTAATAATTGGTTTGCGGCATTTGTTTTCTGGGTTTTCAAATATTATGGTCATGAAAATCTAAAAATTATGAATGGCGGAAGAAAAAAATGGGAATTAGAAAATAAAGAATACACTACAGAAGAACCACGACTTGCTTTAACTACATACAAAGCACAACCACCTGATGAGGGACTCAGAGCTTATCTGTTTGATGTTAGTAGAGCATTAGGACGAGAAGACACTGTGATGGTTGATGTAAGATCTCCAAAAGAATTCTCTGGAGAAATTACAGCACCACCTGAATATCCTATGGAACATGCACAAAGAGGTGGACATATTCCTAAAGCAAATAATATTCCATGGGCAACTGCTGTAAATGATGCTGATGGTACATTCAAGTCTGTGGCAGATCTTACACAAAATTACGAATCAAAAGGCGTTACACCAGACAAAGATGTTATATGTTATTGTAGAATTGGAGAACGATCATCTCATAGTTGGTTTGTTCTAAAATATCTGCTAGGTTATTCCAAGGTTCGAAACTATGATGGTTCTTGGACTGAATGGGGTAACATGATAGGAAATCCTGTGGAAAAATAAATTGTCATTAGATCCTCACATATTAAAGAACGGCTCATTTTATTACATTAAAGATGGTGGTGCTGATTTTATTCTGGAAGATAAAACAAAAAGGGGTCTTACAGTAAAGGACACATCCATTGATGAAAAACTAAACGTCAAAGCTGATAAAGGCATGATTCATGATATGGATGGAATTGGACATTGGGTCCCAATCCGCTGGTATTTTTCAAAAGCTCTGTTTGATTTCAACAAAATCTCAGAATATGCTGAAGCGATGGAAAAAAAATATGTTGAACTTCGGGAGCTTACATGTCCAGACGACAGTGACTGATAACCTTTTTAAATAAAATCAATCTACTGAAACCGAATGTCATTACTTCTAAAAGATCGAGTTTGGACAATGGAAGCACCAACTGCAAAACGCGGTGTATATCCTCTTCACGGCTTCAAACTTGGACTTTATAGATTGCCAATAAAACTTGAAGATCCTCTAGAAATTAAATCTGTACACGACGGTCTGAAAAAGGCATTTGAAATGGATGCTTATGCTGATAGAGTATTTGCAACATATCGTTGGAAAGAACAGAATATGAAAGATCCTGATGCAAAAGGGTATGAAGAAGTAGAATTGTCTGTAACTGTTGAGATTGTCAGTGGGGAAGTCGTTGATATTATTTATCAAATTTTTCCAATTGAAAAATTTGGCGACCCAAACTGGGTTAAAGATTATAGAAAAAAGGCAGATCATTTTGCAAAAATGGTCATTGATACTATCTTACGTAATACCATCTTGGCAGATAAGATGATTTCTTATCTTGCAAAAGCAGAGAAGCTTAATCACTCTGGGGCAATACAGAGACTAGAAGAGCTTACTCCTCTTGCAAAAATTGTTCTTAATGCTAAACCCAAAGCAACTGAAGCTACAGATGAAATTGTTGAAGATGATGGTGGTGAATTTGAAATTCCTGATGGAGCAAAACCAGGTCCAATTGATGTTACTTACAAATCTAAAATGAAACCCTCT
>SCUP01000334.1 GCA_004297665.1 Nitrosarchaeum sp.
CTCACAAATGTTTCTGAGCCTATTCAATATATTGCCATGAAAGCATTAGAAGCAGACATATCAAATAATACTAATACAGTACAAACCAGACTAAAAGTACTGACTGAAAAGGCAAAAGAGATGGATTTGGATTTTGTAGCACCTGATGGTGCAATGTATCTTTTTGCTCGTGTTAATCAAGAGGAATTTAATGGGGTACAATTTGCAAACAATCTTTTGGAGAAAGGATTGGCAGTGGCACCAGGGGAAGGTTTTGGAGAGTACAAGAATTTCATTAGAATATCGGCATGTCAAGACGAAAAAACACTAATGGAGGGAATGAATATACTTGGTAATATGATGAGAGATAAGCAATGAAAAAGAAAATTACAATAATTGGGATAGGGGGTCAAATGGGACAATGGTTTGCAAAATATTTCTTGGCAAATGATTTTGAGGTAACAGGTTATGATACTGAAAATAAAACTCCGATAAAAGGAATTATTCAAGCAGATTCACTAGTAGGAGGAATTTTAAAAGCAGATTATGTTGTATTGTGCACACCCACAAGAAGAACCCCGGAGATAATCAGATTGATTGCAAAAGAAATGAAGCGAGGAACATATCTAATTGAAATATCATCAGAAAAATCCAAAGTAGTAGCATCATTATCAAAAATGCCAGCAAAAATCAACCCAATATGCATTCACCCTATGTTTGGACCTGGAGCAAAATCAATCAAAGGACAAAATATAATTTCAGTTCCAGTAAAAGATGCAAAAAAAGAGCTAGCAATTGCAAAAGAGCTTTTTGATGGAGCAAATTTTGTAACAATTGATGCGATTGAGCATGATAAAAAAATTGCAGTGATCTTGGGGCTGACACATTTGATGAATCTTGTTTTTGCAAACATAATTTCAAAAGACGAAAAAATGTTATTAACAGAAAAAATGTCTGGAACAACTTTTAGAGTTCAAAAAATACTAGCCGAGAGCATCATGACAGAATCGCCAGAATTAATTGAAACAATTATTGCAAATCCAGAAATCAGAAGAGTTGCAGAAGAGCTTTGGAAAGATATTGGAAGATTACTTACGGCAGTACAAGAATCAAAAACAGAAGAAGTGATAAATTACATCAAGACTTGCCAAGAAAAACTCTCTGCAAATATAAGCTTAGAAGACTCGTATAAAAAATTGACAAAAATGGTAAACGCAATTGAAAAATAAAAGAAATGCGCGTAACCAAAATTGTGACATCCTTTATTCAGGATGAACAGAAATTATTAATTCTTAGAAGAAGCAACCAAGTAAAAACCATGAAAGGTTTGTGGGCAGGAATTAGTGGGATTATAGAAAAAAACGAACCACCATTAACAAGGGCAAAAATCGAAATTTATGAAGAGACGGGAATTTCTGAAGACAAAATTAGATTGATAAAAAATGCAGCTAAATTAAGAATACATTCACCACAATATGAAAATCATGAGTGGGAGATATTTCCATTTTTGTTTGAAGCAAAAAATCCAGATATCAAATTGAATTGGGAAAACTCAGAATACACATGGATTACAATAGATGAATTAAAAAACTACAACACGGTTCCTAGTCTTGAGAAAGTATTACAAAATTTGTTGTAATTTTTCTTCTTTTTCATATTTTCGTTGTTGTGGCAACATCACATAGACACATGCACCACCACACATTGTACAGGGGACATTATTTCCAGGACGCTGACCGGTCCTACTATGAATCCTAGCTGCTTCCTCAGGATCAATAGATAAAGCAATTTGTTTTTCCCAATCCAATGTACGTCGAGCTTCAGTCATTTCCATATCCCATTTTATTGCCTTGTCACGAATTTTTACTAAATCAGCAGCATGCGCGGCAATTCTATATGCAATCAAACCGGCTTTAACTTCCTCAGCATTAGGTAATGCAAGATGCTCAGAAGGAGTAAGATA
Source organism: Nitrosarchaeum sp. (assembly GCA_004297665.1). Taxonomy (GTDB): domain Archaea; phylum Thermoproteota; class Nitrososphaeria; order Nitrososphaerales; family Nitrosopumilaceae; genus Nitrosarchaeum. The sequence continues at coordinate 1,943 of SCUP01000334.1, forward strand.
GCACAATAAATCCACGCCTTCACTTGCAGATACAGCCGCACCAATGGCACTTGCGATATGATCATGTCCAGATGCAATGTCAGTTACCAAAGGACCCAAAACGTAGTAAGGCACATCGCCAATTAACGATTTGGCCAATCTAACATTAGCAGCTACTTCGTTTAATGGAACATGTCCTGGACCTTCCACCATTACTTGGATATCTTGCTCATGAGCACGTTTGGTTAGTTGTGCGACATTGATCATTTCTTGAACCTGAAGTTCATCATGAGAATCAAGTATAGAACCAGGTCGTAATGCATCACCTAAACTAAATGTGACGTCATATTTTTTGGCAAGCTCAATAAGATAATCATAGTGTGTCAGATAGGGATTTTCTTTATCATGCCTTAACATCCATGCAGCAGTAATTGTTCCACCTTTACTTACAACACCGCCATATCTTTTGACTTTAAGAATTCGTTTTGCAATGTCTTTTGTAATTCCACAGTGAATCGTGGTGTAATCAACACCGTCTTTGGCATTGTTTTCAAATGCATTTAAAAAATCATCCTCAGTTAGGTTTAAAGGATTTTTATGAACTTCCACACCATAATTGTACGCTTCATAGATAGGTACAGTTCCAAATGTTATTGGAGCAACTTCTAACAAAGCTTGTCGTATTTTTCTAACATCACCGCCGTCGCTTAGATCCATCATTGTATCTGCATGATATTTTACAGCTACCTTTGCTTTTTCAATCTCTTCTTCCAAGTTTACATTAAGTGTAGAAGTGCCAATGTTAACATTGACTTTTGTTTTAAGACCTTTACCAATTCCCACATTGTGAATTTTTTGAGGTCTAACATTATTGCTAGGAATGATAATCGAGCCACTTGCAATTTTAGGAATTAACCATTCTAGTGTGATATCTTCGTCTTTTGCCACTTGTTTCATTTCCTCGGTAGCAACGCCTCTTCGTGCGGCAGTCATTTGAGTACCCATGAAATAATCTATGTTTTTGCCTGATTTAAACAATCATGAAAAACACAAAAATATTGTGAATATAGGCTCAAAATTAAGAATTTGTTTGATTTTAGCTTGAGGGTTAATTCCATCTAAAACCAAAGAGATGTTTTCTGAGATCTGATTTGAAAATTCCATGTAATGGATATTTTCTATTTAGATGAGCTCCAAGTTTCCGTAATGCTGTAATTAATAGAAGAATCAGAGACAAAGTATTTTTTACCGCATTTGAAGCATTGCCAAAGAAAGGCGTTATTGATTTTCTTTTGATATTGCATAGGTAACAGACATGCAGTGCACAGTAATTCATCGGGAGTATCATTTGCCAGAGGAATTTTCTTTTTATTCAAATTAATAAATAAAAATGGTTTCAGATCTATAAATGCTCTATTATGATCATAAAATAAAACAAATCAAAAAACAGTTTTAGAGATATATGAAAACGGAAAAAACAATTGCAATAAAAAGGAAAAATAGATTAGGACTAGTTTTGAAAACATAGCATGAATTTACTTTCTATAGGAGGCTCTGATCCATCATCGGGGGCAGGCATACAAAGTGACATCAAAACATTTGATTCTCTAAATGCACATGGGTTAACAGTGATCACTGCAATAACGGGTCAAAATACTTCTAGTTTTGGAATGATTGAACCAGTATCACAAAAAATATTGAAAAATCAACTGGACTCGGTAATTTCAGATTTTAAAATTGATGGAATTAAAATTGGCATGGTATACAATTCAGAAATAATAAAAACAATTTACAGAGAATTAAAAAATATAAAAATTCCAATCGTACTAGACCCAATAATAAAATCCACGACAGGTGGCTTACTCGTTGAAAAAATAGCCATCAAAGATTTTAAAAAATTTCTAATTCCGTTGGCCACGGTAATTACGCCAAATAAATTTGAGGCAGAATATCTATCAGAAATCAAAATTGACTCTAAAAAATCACTTCAAAAAGCAGCTAAAAAAATTCAAGACATGGGTGCAAAAAATGTTGTAATTACAGGATTAGAGACAAATGGACAAATTTCAGATTTCATACTGGAGAGAGAAAATCAGTACACAGTATCAGGTAAAAAAATTCCAAAAATCAATCATGGAAGTGGATGCAATTACTCATCATCATTGCTGTTTTCGCTGGTAAATGGAGCATCACTAAAAGAAGCAGTGAAATTTTCAAAACAATTTACATATGATTCAATTAAAAATGCCAAAAACATAGGATATGGAATAAGCATCACACAGATAAAAAACAAAGATGGCATTCACACAGAACTGACCCGTGCAATTAACAAGTTTGTAGAAATTAGAAATATTTACAAAGGCATTCCGGAATGTCAAACAAATTTTGTCTTTTCAAAGAAAAATCCAAAATCAATTAAAGACATTCTAGGAGTTTCAGGCAGAATAGTAAAAACTGGAAATGCAGTCACAGTTGCAGGAGATTTGTCTTATGGTGGATCAAAACATGTTGCAACTGCGTTAATTACAATGAACAAAAAATTCCCAGACGTACGTTCGGCAATTAATCTAAGATATAATAAAGACGTAATTTCAAAATTAAGAAAAGAGAGATCACATATTTCCAGCTACGATAGAAACGCAGAACCAAAAAATGCGAAAACCAAAGAGGGATCTTCAATTGAATGGGGAATAAAATATGCAATAAAGAATTTAAAAGAACCGCCAGACGTTATTTATCACAAAGGAGATTTTGGAAAAGAACCAATGATAATAATTTTTGCCAAAACACCTGCATTAATTATTGAAAAAATTTCAAAATTATTTAGTTAATTTTAAAGTATAATAGAAATCCATACTTGAACATAAATAGTCATATCTCAAATAGAAACTCGTGAAAGCAGTAATTTTAGCAGGTGGGCTAGGCACAAGATTGCAGCCATATACAACATTTCTTCCAAAGCCAATGTTACCACTAGGAGAGAAACCGATTTTGGAACATCTAATTGATTGGACAAGAAAAAATGGTGTAAAATCAGTTGTACTATGTGTCAGTTATCTAAGAAAAACAATTGAAGATTATTTTGAAGACGGTAAGCGATTTGGAGTAAGTATAGAGTATGCAGTTTCCAACAGACCATTAGCTACTGCTGGTCAACTGAAAACAGCAGAGAAATTCATCGATGATACTTTTGTTTGTATGTATGGAGATTCCATATTTGATTTTAATTTACGAAATATGATAAATCAACATAAAAAGAAAAAATCATTTGTTACAATGAGTTTGTATGAATACAAAACAAACTTACCATACGGAGTAATCGAAACCACTAAAACAGATAAGGTA
>SCUP01000047.1 GCA_004297665.1 Nitrosarchaeum sp.
AAATCAGGTTTTGCAGATTCTTCAAAATTTCGCCATCCTTGAATTAGGTGATTTTGCTGAGGTTGGCATCCAATAATTTTAACATCTGGATTTTTTTCTTTAAGATAGGCACCAATTCCAGTAATGGTACCGCCAGTTCCAACGCCTGTAAAGAAATGAGTGACTTTACCATCAGTTTGTTTCCAAATTTCAGGACCGGTTCCGACGTAATGACCCATAAAATTTGCCTCGTTTGCATATTGATTTGGAGAATAATACAAGTCAGGTCTTGATGCTGCTATGGAGGTTGCCAAGGCTATGCTTTGATCAGTTCCAGCTCCAACCTTTGGGCAAAGATCATCGCTAGTTTCAAAAACTTTGGCACCTAGATTTCGAATAATATCCTTGGTTTCGTTACTGGCTTTTTCAGGAATTACGATCTCAACTTTGTAACCAAGTAAATTTGCAATGCCAGTTAATGCAATACCAGTGTTTCCAGATGTGGGTTCAATAATGATACTTTTTCCTTTTGTGAGTTTACCTTTTTCTTCACCATCTTTAATCATCCAGTATGCAGCTCTATCTTTTACAGAACCAAATGGATTGTGTCCCTCAAGTTTTGCAAAATATGTAACTTTTTGATTTGAAAGAGAGTCTAATTTTACAAGCGGTGTATTGCCAACGCGGTTTAAAATATCAGAACTAGTAACAGATGTCATGATTTTGTTTTATTTCACCTTTTTAATTTGAAAAGTGATTGTGTTACCATCTTTTTTCATATCCAATAACACATGACCATTTCTTGTCACCCATCTGGAAATATCATCCTCAGCTGCAGGATCATCTGCAGAGACAGTTAGCACTTGTCCTACCTGCATTTTTTCAATCTCAATTTTGGTCCTAAATACAGGCTCTGGGCAAAACAATCCAGTGGCATCTAATTTTTTCTCATTTGATTCAGACATTTTGATATCTAATTCATGATGCCCGTTTTGTCATATTAAAATCTATTTTAAAAGTAAAAACACCATATTAACAAAATTAGCTCAGATTAACTTTTCAGACTGATTTTAAATCTATTCTTTGAGTTTACTTTCCTCAAATATATCGGAGCCATACCAACAAAATCTAAAATAGTCTAAACACCATTCATGAAACATTGCGTCATTACTATAAAATATCTCAGTAAGATCAGATTCTCCGCCATTTTTGGGAAACGAGACACATGCCTCTTTCTCATTAAGAACTATCATGGTCTGCACATTTTTTGCCATCTTTCTTTCTATCAATCCTTTTTCAATAAGATTATCAAATCCTAGTTTTTTCAATAATGCTTTTCTTCCTTTAGGAACTACAGTTGATTCAGAAAAAATATACTGGAATTTTGTTCCTTTTTTAATTTGTTTAACTAGTGGCTCTATCAAGTCAAGCGGTACTTCGGATAATATCTCATAGATGTACTCATCAGAATTTTTGTAGATTGCTTTCCAATGCTCTAATACTTTAGAAACACCTTTGATGTGTTGACTGGTTGCAAGTTGGCCGCATCTGCTTTTGAATTTATATGGAATGTCTGCAAAAGTATGTTCTTCAAAATATTTTCTATTTTGAGAGAAAAATACAATTGTCGGAACCTGTGTACATACAGCTTCGCCAAATGTGGTAGTACTGTACTTGCCATTATTCTTTTTCTCAATAAGACCGCTTTCTTCTAGTCGGATAAAATTTCTATGAACTTCTTGTTTTGTTGACTCTAATTCCTTTGCAATTTCAGTAGGAGTAGAATCTTTGCTTAATAGCTTGAATAAAATATGTAGTCTTTGAGGACTGGCAAGATCCAGCACATAATTTGCTGTATCATCAATAAGATCAGTCATGAATTATTCATTTCTTTGATTGGTTAAAAATTATTGGGGTCGCTTTTTGCTTCATAATTTTAAATGAAATGAAATTTTTGTATTTTGAATGTTTTTTAGCATAAAAAAAGTAAGTTGAGGAGTTTATGCTCCTGCAACCAAGTAAGCACCGATTCCAATACCCATCATGATTCCAAGTCCCATACAAATGAGGTCAAAGGTTACGACTTTTTTGAACGGGGCATGAACCATTGTATTCCAGGTGTTGATTTTCTGAATGGTTTGTGTTTTCATGCCTATACTGTATCGTAAAAGATGATAGAGTATGGTAACTGCTCAAAGGACAGGTAAGCTAGTTAGCTTACCAAGTATAATGTATCAAAAAGAAACAACAAAAACAATGAGAAGTGATTCGTGTAGAAAGTGTGGAGGAATGCTAGAAGCAAATAAAAAATGCAATATTTGCAATAAAGCAAACGAGTTTTTTTGTCACAAATGTGGAAATATCACCATAGAACAAATTCATTCACAATGCGTGTTAAAGGACTCTAGTTACAAATTATTAGAATCGCCCATTCAATAATAAAACATAATCTGTTTCAAGACATATTGAAATCTATTTTAGATTGTCCCATGTTTGACTATAATGCCATTTTGAACATGGTGCCAAGATTTCGATCGTTCATAAATCTAGGATCATAGTTTTGAAAATTAATTTTTTGAGAAATCCTCTTCATCAAAAAAACTGCTATTTTATAAAATAGCGACCAAACGTGACTGTTTTGATTTACATCATAAACTCTTAGTAAAAAAGTCAAAAGCCATTTTGCGTTAGGATAATGCTCTGAGATATAGTCGATTAGATAATCTTTTGAATTATGAATTTTGTATTTCAGATGATCAAGTGTTTCATTTTGTAATGCATATCCTGTTTGTGAAATTTCAATTTTTCCATGTTTCATTGATTGCAATATGTCATCAAGATTATTTTCAGATTCTATCATGTTAACACAACGCCCCAGTGTTGATAAAACATGAGAATCACTGCCAGATACCTGTGTCATTTTATTATCTAATGCAAATTGAGTTGCTCGCGCATTTGAAAGAATGTCCACGTTATTGCTATTGAATACCTCCACCATGTCACATTTTTTGGCGCTGTCACGAAGTGCATCTAGCAAACTAAATGGGTGTGGTGCGGATGAAACTCCGCCCTGCTTTCTGACTTCATCTATTATTTCTTCCAAAGCAATTCCAGGTTGAATTTCATCATGAATACCATAAGCCAAAACATGCGCGCCTGTATTAGTGGTGATTTCCTCCGCAGGATAGACCTCAATATTTTGAAATTTCAAATGATCTTTTTTGTATTGTAATAACTGGTGATATCCATCCAAAGTATTATGATTGGTAACAAAGAGTGCATCTAATCCTAAATTATAAGAACGCTCCAATTGATCCCGTATAGAGACATTGCAATCATAAGGTGCTTCTTTATCACCTACATGAAAATTTGAGAATGAATTATGACAGTGTAGTTCAGTTTTGATAATCAATTTCAAGTAAAATTTTCTTCTTTGGATTATAATCCTATTGCAAACAAAGCATAACTATCTAAACAGATCTTCATTTTGAGGACGGATAAGATCATCGATAGAAGAGTTTTCATTTTTAAAATCATAGCCACGTATAACTGCAACAGGGCAGTTTGTTGCTTTTTTCATCACTAGTTCTGCGGCAGAGCAAAGTTCATCAGCAATTGCAATTGCAGTAACACGTAATGTTTTTTCAAAAGAATCTTTGGTTCCAGCATAATCAAGTATGGGATTCATGCCAGAAATTCCAATGGCACAGTTAGTTTGCCCCATTCTAAATGGGCGCCCAAATGTATCAGCAATAATAACAGATACAGTTTTGTTTATTTTTTGTAGAATTTCCTTACGAATGTTTTCTGCAGATTTATCAGAGTTTAGAGGAAGTAATGTTGCAAATCCATTTTTGACGTTGCTTTCATCTATACCAGCATTTGCACAGATAAATCCATTTTTTGTTTCAACAATCAGTATTCCACGTTCCATTCGAATGATTTGTTTTGATTCATTTAGAATTAATTCTATAATATGAGGATTTTTTTCATATTCGGAGCTTATGCCTTCTGCCAATAAAGAAGGAACCACAGAGGACAGTTCAATTATACGACTTTCTTGTTTTGAGATAATTTTTTGAGCAATAACTAAAATATCGCCATTATGAATTTCCTCTGAAGCAATTATTAGTTCAGATATATCATCATCAGGTTCTATTTCTTTTTCTATGTGTATTGGAATGATTTGCAATTACAGTAGGTGTAAAAATACGGTAAGATATTGTTTATGCAGTGGTTGTAGTTTCCAGTGTTAGATGATAGTGTTTATTTATAATATCAAGTATTTTTGAAAGATCTTTTTCTTCCAATGTGGCAGTTGCCAAATCTTTTACCACGTCTTGAGCTCGATAAGCAATACCTAGACCAGCGATATCAAATAATTTAATATCATTTGCACCATCTACAACACATATGATGTTTTCTTTCTTTTCATTCCATTCTGCAATTTTGATTTTAGCTGACTTTGATTTATCAGAATCAACATGTAGTGTTACACCATCTAGTTTTCCATTTTTGAAGATTAGTTCATTTGAAAAAATATAATCTAAATTCAGTTCTTTTTGTAATCTGTCAGTCATTATTGTAAAGCCTCCAGAGATTGCCATTAATTTCCATCCTGCAGCCTTTAGAATTCTACATGCCTCTTTTGCACCAGTCATTATAGGTAGAGCATCAGCAATTTCTTTGCATGTAGTATAATCAAGACCTTTTAATGCCGCAACTCTAGTTCGAAGACCATCTTCCCAGTTAATCACGCCTTGAATACCTTGTTTTGTGATTTCCCAAATTTCATCTTCTTTGTTGAGTTTTTCTGCAAGAATTGGGAGATATTCTGCATCATATAGAACTCCTTCAACATCAAAAATTGCCAGCAATTGATTTCTGATTTGCAAAAAAATTACTAATTATATTAAAGTTTAAACTTTTTTTAGATCTAAAAACGCTAGTAATAAATCAAGGAAAATAAATCAATCAGATATGGGAGAATTAGAACACAAATACGAAGTAGTGATAGAACTAACTGAAGCAAAACAAAAACTCCCAGACGATGTTAAGGCAGAGTTAAAGGATTCAGGTATGATGGACGATAAAGGGAAATTAAAACTCAAAGGAGTTAGTCCAAAAATGCTCAAAAAAATGAAGCAAGAATTTGTGAATTGTCCGGTATTAAAGGAGGAAATTCAATTTATCCAATGTTTTGTTTGTCCAAACTTCCAAAGTAGAGTCATGGGAAAAGTCCTATGTAAAGGCGACTCGTTAAAATAAAGAGTGCCACTAAATCAACATATATTTCCAATCGTGAAAAATTCAGATTTTGCAAACAGAAAATTATGATGAATTTAGATTAGAGCCGATCTTGCTCTAACGTTATTTATTAATAAGATCTGGATAAAAAATAAACATTGGATTGCACTCAACATTAGTAATAATTATGAACATAACAATACTATAGTTTATCAACAAACTTTAAAATCAGTGTTGATAATCAGTTAGATAAATAAATAGACAAAATTTCAATATGTTTTATGAAAAAAATTGAAGCTGTAATCAAACGAAGAAATTTTCCTACAATTAAAACTCATCTTACTGTTATAGGGACATATATTATAGATAAACGAAACTTGGATGACAGTAATGTTTACGACAAATTGAAAGGGCCACAGGGGGTTGGTTCTAATGGTCTAAAATCAATACCTTTAGCAAAAATCGAAGTAGTAGTATCAGATAAAGATGCAAGAAAAGTAGTTGAGATGATTTCAAAAAATTCTGGTTTGTCATCAAATCATGTAGGGAAAATTTTTGTTTCGGAAATGGAAGAAGTAGTAGACATGGAAACACTTGATGGACAACAAGACTTGGAAATCCATACTGAAGAAAAATCAGAATCAAAACAATTTCCCAAACGTGGAAGACTTATTCCACTACAAAAATTTACTTTACATAAACTCCAAGTGATATATGAAGAAAATAAAGAAACACTTCGAACTGATTACAGGATAAAGTCTTTTAGTGATTTTGTAAATTACTGTGTTATGAAATCTCTTCCTATTTTAGAAAAACAACTAAAGAATTCCACAATTATTTATGGAAATAATTTTGGAGATTTTTAATATCACATAATTGGTAAAAACAAATACAAGCCAATTAAAGTCATACCAACTGTTGCAAGTATTAGTTTTACAATAAAAATTTTAGATATTTTCATACAGACAATCCAATAACCAATGGTATGACTATTATTCCTACAATTATGATCACTTTTACGTAATCTTTAGCTTTTAGTGGTTGCATCTTTTCTCTGTGGAATAATTTACTTTTACGTATGTTCATGATTGTTCCTCTAGATTGTTTCATCGCCTTCATTACCTGATTCAATGTCTACTGCACGTAGAATCTGCGATATGAAAATCTTGCCTACTCTTCCATTCTTTCTGATAATACTTACAACTTCGTCTTCTTTTATGTCTGCAACTATAACTTCCAATTTGTATTTGTCAGTAAATTGTGGTACAAAAATTTCACTTCCTTTTGATGCGTGGATTTCTGGACCTGGTTTTTTCCCCCTTCCTCTTATTTTGGAAACTGAAAGTCCTCCAACTCCAATTTCTTTTAGTCCTTCACTTATTGCCATAACATCATTTTGTCCCAGAATCACTTCTACTTTGAGCATTTAGTTACCATAGTATCAATTATCCAAATATAATTTCACTTTTTGATAACCAACTGATAATCAATTGATAGTCAAATTTGACCAAAGTTATTAATTTTAAATTTAATTCTATTACATGGTTCTTGATTCTGGCGATACCGCGTGGATGCTTGTTGCAGGAAGTCTAGTACTCTTAATGATTCCCGCACTTGGCTTGTTTGAATCAGGACTATTACGAAAAAAGAATACGGCTTCAATTTTTATGCAGATCTTTTTTGGTTTGGCACTTTTGAGTGTAATGTGGTTTGTATTTGGGTTTAGTGTATCTTTTGGTCCATCTATACAGGGTCTTGTTGGAAATATGGACTGGGTTTTTCTTAAAGACGTTCCATATGATGCTCCATTAGAACGATATGCTCCTACAATTCCTGGTGTGTTATTTGTAAAATTCCAATTAATGTTTGCGGCAATTACTCCATTATTACTTACAGGTGCAATAGCTGAAAGAATGAAATTTAGTTCATTTATAATTTTCATTGTTGCATGGTCCATG
>SCUP01000335.1 GCA_004297665.1 Nitrosarchaeum sp.
ACAGGCGAAGTTTCAATTGAAGCTAAAAGACCTTGGTTACTACAAAGAGATGCAAAAGAATTCAACCATGCTGAAATAACTGAAAGAATTGGTTGGAAGTTACGTATAAGAAAAGCCACTACTATACCATCACGTACTATTCAAACAATAAATGCAAATCTTAAACTTACATCTGCTGAACGAAGTAAGCAATTCAAGCAAATTGGAGATGAGATATTTCGACCTCGATTAGCACAAAAATCTGAAGTATCTCTCATAACTCTTGGTGGTTTTAGTCAAGTAGGAAGATCTTGTATGTTATTATCTACTCCTGAAAGTAAAATTCTAGTAGATTGTGGTATTAATCCCGGTGCAAAACATCCAATGGATTCATTTCCTAGATTAGATTTTCTTGATATTACATTAGATGAGCTTGATGCAATAGTAATTGGTCATGCACATTTAGATCACACTGGATTCTTACCTGCCCTATGCAAATTTGGTTACAAGGGACCAATCTATTGTACTGAACCAACACTTCCAATGATGAATCTTATTCAATTAGATGCAATCAAAGTTGCTGCTGCACAAGGTAGAACACCAATGTATGCAGAAAGAGATGTAAAACAAATCATGAAACAGGCAATAACTTTACCATATGGTACTGTTACAGATATTTCTCCTGATATTAAATTGGTTCTTGCAAATGCAGGTCATATTCTGGGCTCTGCACTATGTCATTTTCACATTGGTAATGGTGATCATAATTTTGTTTATTCTGGTGATATTAAGTTTGGAAAAAGTATTCTGTTTGAAGCAGCAAGCTGGAATTTCCCCAGAGTGGAAACTCTGTTGATAGAAAGCACATATGGTGCAAAAGAAGATATTCAACCAACTAGACAAGAGGTAGAATCTGCTTTCATTAACGCAGTAAACAATACACTTGCAGATGGAGGTAAAGTTCTCATTCCTATTCCTGCAGTTGGGCGTGCTCAAGAAATCATGATGGTAATTGATCATTACATGAAATCTGGTGAAATGGTTGAGGCACCTGTTTTTACAGAAGGTATGATCTCAGAAGCTTCAGCAATTCATGAAGCATATCCTGAATACCTAGCTAGAGAACTAAAACAAAAAATCTTGGAAACTGACGATAATCCATTTGATTCAGAATACTTTACCAATATTGAACATGCTGATGCAAGAGAAGAACCAATGAGAGATAACTCACCTTGTATTATTTTGGCAACATCTGGAATGTTAGAAGGTGGACCTGTTTTAGAATATTTCAAAAATATTGCACCTGATAAAAAGAACAAAGTCTTGTTTGTTTCATATCAGGTTAATGGAACTATGGGAAGAAGAGTTTTAGATGGTTCAAAACAAGTTACTATGCTAGGTAAAGAAGGAAAAGTTGAAGTTGTTACAATAAATTGTAGCGTTGAAAAACTTGATGGATTCAGTGGACACAGTGACTATAACCAACTAATGTCTTTTGTTCAAAGACTTAGACCAAAACTCCGTAGAGTACTTGTAAATCACGGAGAACGAAGAAAATCAGAAAACTTGGCAATGAATATTAGAAGAATGTTTAGAGTACCTGCTCATTATCCTCAAGTTCAAGAAGCAATAAAACTATTTTAGATCGTATTCTGGTTTCCAGATTTTGATGCTAGATGGTGCTACAATAATTCTTTCTTCACCCAATCTTGCAATATCTGCACCTGCAGTTTTTGCAATAGAATACAATTCCTCAACTACTTTTCGAAGTTGTTCAACATCTTTTTGAGCCAATGGCGTAACTCTAAGAATCAAAATCATCTCTTTTTTGATGTCTTCTTTTATCGAATGTACATCACTAATATCTCGTATAGTGATGGCTTTCAAATAGGTGGGATTTTCTTGTTTTTGCATCCTTGAGTAAAATGCGATCTACCCATTCAAAAACTCTTCCTTAGTTTTAACTAATTTTAAAAAAATTTCATGCCTAAATTCTAAATTTAATGTAGGACTCTTCTTCAGCATGTTGTGTAATGATTTCTTTTTGTATGTTATCCTTATTGATAATAACTGATGCTTGTTCTCCTTTTGGTGCATCTGAATATCTTAAGGTAATAGAAGATGCAAATTTCACATGCGCATCTGCATTTTTTCCACGTAAAATTGAAACCGGTCCCATATGATCACGAGCATGAAATAAAATATCTCCAGGTAATGCAATTGCCTTTATCATTTCATTTTCATCTTTATTTCTTCCAACAACAAATTTAGTTTGTTCATCAAATCTGAAATGTCTTCCAATCTTTAACAAATCTATATCATTTATTGTAGGAGTTTCAGTATGTG
>SCUP01000336.1 GCA_004297665.1 Nitrosarchaeum sp.
GCTCTTCCGATCTAATTTTTTGTTTTATTTTTGAATACCATTTGATGAATTTTATGGCTTCTTTATGTCGTTGTTTGTTTGCAATATTGCGAAATTTTGGAATAGTTAGAAAATCTATGTTAAAACCGTATTTTTCATTATACTCCTCTAACAGATGTTCTGAAATACTATAACAAGAATTCAGAAAATTACTGAGTTTATATTCAAAAGCTTCATCGTACCCTTTTTTTAATTCTTCCAAATTATATTTTGCTTCATTAATTTTATCTTCGGCCGTCATGATTTGGATTATGGTCTATATTCTTAAAGAATTTCCAACAAATCAGACTTTTTCAAACTTCCTAGTCCCTGTCACTTTCTATTCGTAAAGGAGGGGCATTCTATTTTTATCGACAGAGAATAAAAAGGGAAAGCCCCCTGTTTATTCGTAAAGACATGCTGTGCTAACGATTCGAATCAAAATTAAGAATTATTAATTTGCGCATTAATTTTCTTAATTTACACATTAATTTTACGCATTAAGAATTATCTCCGAATTAAGTGTCTCAAATTATTTTAGTTTCTCTTCTAGCAATTTTGTGATTTGCTCAATCAATGTACCGATAGCTTGTTTTTCATTTCCAAATATATCATCTGTAAAATTCACTCTTAACTGTTTACGTAGATCAGGAAGTATTTTGTAAATCTCATCAAATAATTGTGGTCTTTCAGCATTCCATCTTATTAACCAACTAGGTTCTGTACTTCCTTTTTCTTTAGCATAGTTTAACATCTTTTCATACAATGATGTTCCACTAATAATAGATTCATCAAAAATTATGAATTTGAAATACTCAATCCAATATCTTGGTTCTTGAGATGATCGTTCGTCCAATATTATATGACCGTCTGGTTTTACCAAGGAAACCTTTGCAAAAGGCTCTCTAATTATTTCTCCCAATGCAGATTGGTTTAATGTAATGCTATGATTTACTGACGATAATACTTCGTTCCAATGTTCTAGTTGAATTGAAAAATGTTTAAAGATATTTTTAACATCATCTTCAACATTTAACCTGTAACTGGGTGGCAGTTCTTTCCAAGGATTTGATATGATGATGTTGAATTTGTCAGGATTTGTGTGAATTGCCATCATTTTGTCATATAGTTGTGGATAGATCTTCTCTCGTAGTATCTGTGAAAGGCTGTTTGGTTTTACTCTTTCACCTTTTTCTAAAATATAATTTATAACGTTTCTACAATGATTGTCAAAATTTTCACGACTAAATTCTTCTGTTTCACGACCATGTGTAAGTACCCCATGTTGAACATCTTTTTCAATCATAATCACAATAGGTTTTTTTGTGCCCAAAGCATATCCCAATTCTTGATTTACTGAGGATGATGTTTGAGAAGATTCTGTTATTATCCCAACAACATAGTCTGATTTGTCGATAGCTTCACGAATTTTATCTCCTATTAGAAGCTCATATTCTTTTTTACTTTCAGCCAGATATCCTTCTATGTTATTTTTTCTTAATGCAGTACGAAGTTTTAAAGCCAATAATTGATCCTGCTCAATAAATTTATGACTAATGAAAACATTCATCCTCCCATCAAACTTGTCAATAGGAATATCTATAGAGTATTCTGTGAGATTTGATTTAGATTTCATGTTCTCAATGTTCTTTAGAAAATTTTTATCATCTTGATCTTTTTCTTGTTTGTAATCAATTATGAATTTAAACATGTTATTGAACATATTTGTTTCATCATCTGTAATAGTTCCAAATTGTTCACCATTTCGCAAGAACTCTTTTTCTACATAACTAAAAAATGAGGTACATATTTTTCTTTGACCTAATTCCCAATCTCCCTCAGGATATTCTTCATCCAAATCCAACAAATGATCAAAGGGTTTCCATTCTTTTGGGAAATTTTTAAAATCAGGCTGTTCTAATATTTTTTCTATTATTACACAAATCTTAAGATAGAACAGGTTAGTGTCAAATCCAGCTCTTATCACATATCCACTTCCAAAATGAACATCCAATAATTCTATAAGGAGACGATACCACCTCCTTAATCGAAAAAGTTCTGTATTGTAATCACTCATTGAATTCCTTCATCCTTTGTAAAATATAGAATAGCTAGTAACCAGAAAACTTTCTCCGCCTTCATCTACCCAAACTCCCACCGTATAGACACCAGGTCTTGTAAGTACAGATGATAAATCAAAATCAATTAAAACAGAACTACCAGTATTCCATCTATCTGCTTCAATTAGGGTGTATTCTGTAGGTTGATCATAGTAAGAATTTGGAGGTGGAGGTGGTACTACAACTGTAATAGTATCTCCCATCTCATAATACCCATCATTATAATGCTGTAAATACAACTCGTGTGTTGGAAGAGAGTCATAAAAGATTCCAATATTTTGAATACTTCCACTTTTTAGTTCACTGTTAATTGTCACATGATTTCCAGTTACACTAATTGGAGTATCTGAAACAAGATAGTTATCCTCAAAGTTTTGAACAAACACAAAGGTATAATCATCGTATGCTATTCCAAGACTAACATGTGTATGATATGGTCGTAAGATGTTATCTCGATGACCCCAATCAGAAGATGCATCATCATACATCATACTATATTCAGATTGTTTTATCGAATTAAAAGGGTCAATTTTTTCACAAATAACATTGTAGTTAGTACATTCTTCAGGATTGACAAAACCTGAGAATCCTACATTTTGGCTTACATCACCTGTACCACCTAATCTAGAATATGTCATGTATGGTTTTTCTCCATTTGACATCCAATGGGATATTTTTCTTTGTTCAAGAACGTCTTCTGCATGAATTTGCGCTGCCGAATTGTAACTTAGTAGAACAGGAGCAAGATTGTTTTTTGTTCTATCTTCATTTATTTGTTCCAATGCATATTGGACCAACTCATCAGGAGATTTTTTGGTAACAATCTGCAATGGTTCAGCCACGGGATTTACAATAATTGTGATTACATCAATAAATTCACCAATTTTAGGATCATTTACTGTTAATCTAAATACAATTGATTTTGTTTCTCCATCAGGAATCTCTGGAGCCATAAACGTTGGTTCTGCTGCACTATACGAGGATAATTTTACTGGCTCTCCCTCAAGTTGTTTCCAGAGATACGTTGATGACAGATTATGTTTTTCATTACTTAGCAAAGTTACAGGTCTATTTTCTATGACGTACATTGTTGTATGATATTCAGGGGTTACTTTTTGCGGAGTGGTACTAGTTGGTTCTTGTATTGATTCTATTTGTTCAGTTACAGTTTCTTGTAGTTTATCTGATGTTTCAGTCGCGATATCCTTAGCTGTTTTAGCAGTATCTGAAATATCTTCAGGAATATTTTGAAGTGATTTTTCTAAATTATATGGATTGAATTCAAAGATTCCATTTACAAATAAAAATCCAAAAACTCCAATTATTGCAACCAATGTTATGCCGATTCCTATCTTTTTTGTCTGTCTTTTCTTGTAGGGGTCTCTGTATTTTCTATGACGATTGGTGCCTGCATATCTATTATCATATCTTCCATCTTTCCAACCTCGCCAGTCTTCATCATCAGAATCCCAACGACCCATTCTAATAACAAGGATCTTGTATTGACTTAAGGATTTTAGGCACAAATTGAGCATAAATCTAATCGTCAATATTGATAAATACTTGACCTGTATATACTAGGTTGACCTAGTAACAATGACCTATGTTGAGCCCAATTCAGAACTATATGAGCGTGAAAGGATTGTTCTGGACTGTATCAAAAACAATCCAAACATACACCACAACGCATTGCTCAAAATTATAGTTCCAGAGTATATGGCAAAAACTACATTTGAAAAGACCAGGGACTCACTACTTGAAAAACAAATCATTTCAGTTCAAAAAAAAGCAAACATGAAATTCTACATTCCAACATTAAACTATGCTGTAAGATTTCAACAACATATTGAAAGAATCACAAACACATCTTTTCACAATCTAAAAATCCACATAAAAAAACTTGAAACTGACTATCAACACAAAGATGTAAATGAAAAGATCACAATAGCAAATTCATTACTAAAAAACATACTGCAAACTGATAATGGATTCACTCTTTTAGATTCAAACAAAAACCCACACAAAACTTTGTACCGTGACGAGCATCTAGAAATTCAACAGCTAATTCATAGCCTTTTTGCCATAATTCATAATGATAAAGACCATGATACAATCTATCCCACAGTAATGAGTTATCTTAGCACTAGTATGCCAAAAGACTATCAGGAATTAGAATAATCTCAAATTAATGACTATCTGGTTTTTATTCCGGATTATTTTACTATATTTGAAAATGGGACTGCTATACACTAAATTCTATTTGGATTTTGAGCCAAATGAGTGGAAGGAAATATCTCACAATCCCGTAATTTTTCAAACCATTGCCGACGATGTATCTTTGGAGATTTATGACACATCGCAGAATTCATATAAATTAAAATTCAAAAAAGGTGGAAAATTGCAACTCTTCAGAGTAGTTGGAAAATTTCGTCTTACATGGGACGATGATGATCTAATCCAGAAAATATCTTAATAAAATAATAATGGGATTTACTTTGGATTCTGTAATGTCATTGCAAGATCAAGTTAAACAAATTTTAAATGACTTTGATCATGCCTCTTCTGATAAAATCATTGAAATTCTAACCCAGATTCAGCCCAATCTAAAAAGCGATATTACGCGAGCTTATCTTCAGGGAAAAATTCAGGCAATTCTAGGCATAAATGATGATGCTGAAAAGAAAAAACTATGTAAAAATCTCAAACCGTACCTTGATTGGTATATTCAAGGAATATGATCAAACTGAAAATTGTTTAATTTTATCTGATGCGTTTTTAATTATTTCCAAGTCATTTTTGACTAGCGGCAAATCCCCTACTAATTTTAAAAAGTATTCATGTCCTGTGTCCTGAGCTTTTTTGATATCTGACTCATAACACAAAAGTGCTTTTAGTAAAAATGGCGCATCTTCGCTTAAAGAATCAAACAATTTTACATCTGATAAACCATCTTGAATTTTTTTTACCATCTCATCGATTTTTGGTATGGTCTTCATTGCTTCTTGTTGTAGTATTGATCCGAACATGGCTGACGAGTCTTTTAATTCCGGACTGTTTCCTATGGTTCTTAATCTTTTTTTATAATGGCTTAATGATTTTAAAACTATTTCATATCCACCTTCATCTTTGAGATATATGCCTAGCTCAATTTTGTCTGACAATTTTTAAAGTTGGCTTTATGCATTATTATAATTTCTGCATTCCTGTTAGTATGATTTCTACTTGTTACTAATATACAAGAAATGCTTAACTAACTTACTGAATCTCAAAAATGAATTTGGCATGAAGCCTTTACTTGCATGTTGTCCAAACTGTGATGGTACGTCTCTTTACTGCGGAAAAATTCCCACAACACTACGAGATATGATAAACAAGGAAGTGTTATTTTGCAAGACATGCAAGTTTGTAGTTTCAGTAGATGAATTCAAAAAGATCCTATCTAGCATATGATGTTCTGAATTAACTATTCTCTAACATCAAAATCTTGAATCTGCGGTTGATTTCTATTTATTAAATACAACAAAACCCCTGCTAGCGTTACGCCCATGCCTAATAATCCGATAAATGTCCCTGCATGCCTTATTGTTCTAAAAAAAGATTCTATCTGGGGGCTGCTCTGAACCGCATAAAACAATACCAGTCCACATAATATCATAATTACTCCTGCGACAATAATTACGACACCGCTTTTCATTGACTAATTACAGGTATGCCATCTAATAAACTCCGATATCTTTTT
>SCUP01000048.1 GCA_004297665.1 Nitrosarchaeum sp.
ATACAGAGAAGACACCAAGAAGTCCAATCTGAGTTAGAATAGTTTTGCCAAAAATAACCTCCATTGAAGGACGTATCATTTACAATAGTCGAGGAAGTAAAACTATCGAAGTTGATGTCACATCAGAAAATAAATTTCTAGGCAGAGTTTGTGCACCATCTGGAGCTAGTGTTGGAAAATATGAAGCAGTTAGCTTTCCAAATGAAAAACCAGAAGAGAGTCTAAGAATATTAAATGAAAATTCTCAAAAATTTATTGGGTTAGAATCATCAGATCTTAAAACAGTGCATGAGACACTAAGAAGTATTGATCAATCACCAAATTATTCAAAAATTGGGGGAGCATTAGCATTTACAGTAACTATTGCATCAATGGAATCTGCTTCAAAATCATTAGACAAGCCTTTATTTCAAATATTATCATCTGAATCATCTTTCAAGTTTCCATTTCCATTGGGAAATATTTTAGGTGGTGGGGCTCACGCAGGACCAGGAACACCAGACATTCAAGAGATTTTGATTTGTGCCATAGGAGCAAAAACAATTAGAGA
The DNA here is from genome assembly GCA_004297665.1 of Nitrosarchaeum sp. GTDB lineage: Archaea > Thermoproteota > Nitrososphaeria > Nitrososphaerales > Nitrosopumilaceae > Nitrosarchaeum. The sequence goes on from SCUP01000048.1 coordinate 551, forward strand.
TGCTATTGAAACTAATTTATCAGTTCATAAAGAATTACGTCGTGTTTTAGAAAAAGAGGATCCTAGTTTCACTAATGGGAGGGGAGATGAGGGAGGATGGGCACCAAAATTAGAAAATATAAAGGCATTAGAACTTTCAGCAAAAGCTTGTGAAAATTTAGGATTTACGCTGGGAAAAGAAGTAGCTTTAGGAGTGGACTTTGCAGCATCTACTCAATGGAGTGAAGAAAGACAAAAGTATGTTTATGAAAGAGCAGGGTTTGTCAATTCTTCAGAACAACAAATTGAATTTGCTACAAATATTATTCAAAAATACAAATTAATCTATGCAGAAGATGCAGTTCATGAAGAAGCATTTGATGATATGGCAGAACTAACTGCTAAATTTCCAGACACATTAGTTACAGGAGATGATCTAACTGTTACCAATAAAGACATTCTAACAAAAGCAATTAAATCAAAATCGTGTAATGCTGCAATTCTCAAAGTTAATCAGGCAGGTAGTCTTTATGATGCCTTTGAATTTGCCAAAGTAGCAAATCAAAATAACATAAAATTAATCACATCACATAGATCAGGAGAATCCATAGATTCACATATTTCTCACATAGGATTGGCAACAAAGTCAAAAATGCTCAAAGTTGGGATAGTTGGTGGAGAAAGAATAGCAAAACTAAATGAGCTTATACGTCTATCAGAGCATGATTTAATACGCGGTATGGCAGAGATTTAAAATCGCTATGAGTGAACAAGCAGAATCCACAGAAATCAAAAAGAAGATCCTATCTACAGGAATTAGAGTTGGAACTCCAGTTAAAACAAAATTCATGACACCATTCATTACAAAAGCTAGTCCTGAAGGACTATACATGCTTGACATAGATATAACTTTAGAAAAAATTAAGACAGCTGCTAAATTCATCAATCGTATTGGAACCGATAAACTCATTGTCTGTTCTGCCAGACAATATGCAAATACTCCAATTGAGAAATTTTGTGAAATGTTAGGTTCTAAAAAATTACTAGGCAGATTCATGCCTGGCACTCTCACCAATCCATCATTACCATACTACATTGAACCAAAATTGGTTCTAATCTCTGATCCTCAAGTAGATGTACAAGCAATTACTGAAGCAACCAATGCAGGTATTCCAGTAATTGGAATTTCAAATACAGATAACATTACATCAAAACTAGATGTGATTATTCCAGCAAACAACAGAGGAAGAAAAGCTCTTGCCACAGTCTATTGGCTATTGGTTCGTCAAGTTCTCATAGAAAGAGGAGAACTAAAAGAAGATGAATCAATGAAATACGAAATCGATGATTTTGAAACAAAGATAACGGAAGAGGAAATAGAGTAATGCAAATTAGAACGCCGGCAGTAGCCGGAATGTTCTATCCAAGTGAAAAAAAAGAATTAAAAAAATCTATCAAAGAGTGTTTTTTGCATAAATTTGGTCCAGGCAAAATTCCACCATCCAATACTAAAAAGAAAATTTTTGGAGTTATTTGTCCACATGCAGGATAT